>DASQCX010000798.1:0-3560 GCA_035634455.1 Burkholderiaceae bacterium | reverse complement strand
GACGGGCGCCTCGGCCACCGCAGGCGCGACGGCCGACGCGGCGGCCATCGGCGGCGCGGCGTTCGCGGCCTTGGCCTTGGCGAGTTCGGCCTGGGTGTCGTGCAGTTGGGATTCGAGCGCGCCGATGCGCTTGTCGTAGTCGGACTTCATCGCGGCGAGCGCCTTCTTCAGGTCGGCGATGTCGCTGGCGGGCGAGGCGAGGGCGGCGCCGTGCAGGCCGGCGGCCAGCAGCAGGGCGGCGAGGGGACGCAAGGCTCGTGCGGGGGAGGTCGGCGTGCAGGCGACGGCGGAACGGACGGACATGGACGGATCTCCCGATCCGCGCCCGCCGCGCCGGGAAAGACGCATGCGCACGCGAATCGTCGAGGCGGCCGCCCGGATGGGGACGGCGCACCGGAATGGGCGAAATGGATGAGGCGCTGGCCGACGAGGGCCGGCAAGGTTCGAGGCGGCGCGATCCGCGCGCGGACGCGGCGGAAACGCGGTTTCAGGCGGACAGGGCGTCCGCCGGCGGCGCGCGCGACGCGTACGCGAGCGTCACGCGCGGGGTGAACGACCGCTCGGCCGCCGTCGCGACGGGCGCGTCGGGCAGCGGCGCCAGCAGCACGAAGGTCGTGGGCGCCGGCGCGGCACCGCCGAGGGCGGCCGCCAGCAGGCAGGTGGGGCACTCGTGCTGCGCGTTCGCGTGCGGGTCGTCGTGCGCCGAGGCAGCGCTGGCGACGTGCGTGTAGGCATGCGCCGTCGCCGCGAACTGCGCGCCGGCGAGCGTCAACGCCAGGCCCATCACCCACGAGAGCGGGTGCCGTGCGATCCAGCGGCGAAGGGCTTGCAGCGACATGGCGGAACGGTCGGGCTCGCGCGCCCCGTGACGGGGACTCTGCGAACGGGAAGGCGCGAGCTTAACGCATCGGTCGAACGACGCCCGCGGCATCCGCCCCCCGAAATCGGCCGTCCGTCGCGTCGCTAGCGGCCTCCTAACGGCTTCCTGACGCCGTTATGGCGGCCGCGGACGTAGGATCGTCCGATCGAATCACCGAGAGTCGGACTTCCGGAGCGAAGGAAGTTCGAATGGACACGATGGCAACCTCACGCGAGACGATCGAGCCCGAGCCCGACGACGACGGCGCGCCGGGCAAGCTGCTGGTGTTCGCGGTGTCGGCGGCCGGCGTGCTGTTCGCGCTGTGGCTGGGCAGCGGCCTGCCGCCGGTCGTCGCCTCGCACTTCGGGGCCGCCGGCGACGCCAACGGCTGGATGAGCCGCGACCAGTTCGTCGGCGTCATGTGCTTCGTGCTCGGCGTGATCCCGTCGTTGATGCTGTGGGGCATGACGAGCGCGCTGCGCAAGCGCACGAAGCTCAGGATCCCGGATGCCGCCTATTGGCTCGCCGCGTCGCGCCGGCCGGCCACGGAGCGCTGGCTGCGGCGGCACTTCGCGCTGTTCTGCGCGGGGCTGCCGGTCTTCCTGTGCTGGACGTTCTGGCTGGTGGCGCGCGCCAACCGCGGCGCGCCGGCGCACCCGACGCTGGACAGCGGCGGGATGATCGCGGGCCTGGCCGTCTTCCTCGGCGTGGTCGGGATCTGGGTGGCGGCGCTGAACCGCCACTTCCGGCGTTGAGCCGGCTTACTGCTCGACGAAGGCGCGCTCGATCACGTAGTCGCCCGGCTTGGTCGTGTTGCCTTCCTTGAAGCCGCGGTCTTCCATCATCTGCTTGAGGTCGCGCAGCATCTCGGGGCTGCCGCAGATCATCACGCGATCCTCGGCCGGGTTCAGCGGCGGCAGGCCCAGGTCGGCAGCGAGCTTGCCGTTCTCCAGCAGCGTGGTGACGCGGCCCTGGTTGCGGAACTCCTCGCGCGTGACGGTCGGGTAGTACAGCAGCTTGCCGCTGAGCATCTCGCCCAGGAACTCGTGCTTGGGCAGGTGTTCCTCGATGAAGTCGTGGTACGCCAGCTCGTTGACCTGGCGCGTGCCGTGCACCAGGATCACCTGCTCGAAGCGCTCGTAGGTCTCCGGGTCGCGGATGATGCTCAGGAACGGCGCCACGCCGGTGCCGGTGGACAGCAGGTACAGGCGCTTGGCCGGCAGCAGGTAGTCGATCAGCAGCGTGCCCGTGGGCTTGCGGCCGACGATGATGGTGTCGCCGACCTGGATGTGCTGCAGCTTCGAGGTGAGCGGGCCGTCGGGCACCTTGATCGACAGGAACTCGAGGTGCTCCTCGTAGTTCGCGCTGGCGATCGAGTAGGCGCGCAGCAGCGGCTTGCCGTCCTCCTTGCGCAGGCCGATCATCGTGAAGTGGCCGTTGGAGAACCGCAGCGAGGTGTCACGCGTGGTGGTGAAGCTGAACAGGCGGTCGGTCCAGTGGTGCACGCTCAGCACGCGCTCTTCGTTGAAGGCACTCATGGTCGGGTGGTCGGCAGATCGGGGGAGGACGGTCGCGGCCCGCGGGGCGGGTTCGGGACTCGAGGCTACGGGGAAACCCGTCATTGTCGCAGAGCGGGCATCCTCGCGATTGCCATAAGCTCAAACGGAAAAGGCATTAAGCCGCGGCCCTGCCCGTTGGACTCGCCCGCGGCGGAAAGATTCAGCCGGCCGCCTCGGCCTGCAGCCAGGCGGCGAAGGCCTGCAGCGCCGGCAACTCGGCCTTTTCCTCCGGCCAGATGAGCGAGTAGGCGCGCTGGCCGCCCACCGGCTGCGGCGCGATGTCGACCAGGCGGCCCTGGGCGAGTTCCTCCTGCACGAAGAACGGCGGCGCCAGCGCCACGCCCATGCCGTGCACGGCGGCCTCGGTGAGCATCGAGAACAGCTCCAGCCGCGGCCCGGCCATCGCCTGCGGCACGGCCAGGCCCAGGCCGTCGAAGAACTGGCGCCAGGCGTATGGCCGGGTCGACTGCTGCAGCAGCGGCAGACCGGCCCAGTCGGCGGCGGTCCGCGGGCGCCCGGTGGCCAGCGCCGGCAGCGACGGGCTGGCCACGGCGATCAGCGACTCGCTCATCAGGAAGCGCTTCTCGGTGCCCGGCCAGGCGGCGGAGCCCGTCTCGCCGGCGTGGATGGCGGCGTCGAACGGGGTGTCGGCGAACAGGAACGGCCGCGTGCGCGAGCTCAGGTGCACCAGCACGTGCGGGTGCGCGCGCTGGAATGCGGGCAGGCGCGGCAGCAGCCAACGGGTGCCGAAGGTGGGCACGACGGCCAGTTCCAGCGAGCTGCCGCGGCCGCCGCGGGCCATCAGATCGAGGGTGTCGCGCTCGACCTCGTCCAGCCGGGCGCCGACGCTGCGGCTGTAGTCCAGCCCGGCCTCTGTGAGCGTCACGCCGCGCCGCGTGCGGCGGAACAGGCGCACGTCCAGGAACGACTCCAGCGCGGCGACCTGGCGGCAGACGGCGCTCTGCGTCACCGACAACTCCTCGGCCGCCTTGGTGAAGCTCTGGTGGCGTGCGGCCGCCTCGAAGGCCTCGAGGGCGGCGGTGGAGGGGAGCTTGCGTCGCATGGTCTACAAGTGCGTATTGTGCACAGGTCGGTGCGGATAAAGCGGTTGTTTCGGCCGATTTCGCGCCCTATAGTGACGG
>DASQCX010000797.1:0-1632 GCA_035634455.1 Burkholderiaceae bacterium | reverse complement strand
TAGGTGTAGAAGAGCGAGGTCGTGATCAGCGACGCGTGGGACTGGTCGGGCGTCCACCAGTAGGTGTAGCCGCGCCAGCCGGTGTCCTGGTGCACCAGCACGCGCGTCTCGGCGTGGAGCACGCCGGTCTGGCCCGGCAGGTCGAACTGCTCCACCAGCGCCGTGCCGACCGGGAGCGTCCACGCGCCGCTCGCCGAGAAGCCGATCTGCGTGCTGCCCGGGAGCGCGAGCCAGCGCCGCGTCGCTGCCAGGCTGGCCCAGGCGGGAATGTTCACGCCGTACTCGTAGAGGCCGGGGGCCGGCGCCAGCGCTGTCGCGTCGCTGAACAGCCCGGTGTCGGAGAGCAGCTGCGGAACGCCGGGGTCGAGCTCGCTGCCGGCCGGGACGAACTTGTGGATCTGGCCATCGCTGCGGCTCAACACCAGCAACTCGCCGGCGCGGTTCTGCACGAAGGCGGTGACACCATCCAGTGTCGCGAGCTGCGCGGGCGCCGCTGCGCCGGCGGGGTCCCACGACCAGATCCGCCCGCTCGCCTCGTCGCCGTACACGTAGCGGCCGTAGAGCTGCGGCAGGTCGGGGCCGCGGTAGACGGTGCCGCCGGCGACGTCGCTGCCGCCCGTGGCGTCGTGCGGATAGACCAGCACCGGCGCCGTCAGCCCCGGCGCGTCGCAGCCCGCCCCGCGGAAGTCGCGCGTGCCCTCGCACAGCGCCCAGCCGAAGTTCTGGCCGCCCGTCGCGCCGAACGGCACGAGGTCGATCTCCTCTTGCCGGCTCTCGCCGACGTCGCCGATGAACAGGTCGCCGGTGAGCGCATCGAAGCCGAAGCGGCGCGGGTCGCGCAGGCCGCTGGCGAAGATCTCGCCGCGCTGGCCAGCGCTGCCGGCGAACGGGTTGTCGGCGGGGATCGCGTAGGGATCGCCGCCGTGCACGTCGATGCGCAGGATCTTGCCCAGCAGCGTCGCGGTGCTCTGCCCGTTGTTCTGCGGATCGCCGCTGCCGCCGCCGTCGCCGCTCGCGATCCAGAGCATGCCGTCCGGCCCGAACGCGAGCTGGCCGGCCTTGTGGTCGGGAAACGGCTGGGGGATGTCGAGGATCGTCTCTGCGCTGCCCGGGTCGGCGCTGAGCGTGCTGCCCTCGGTCGCGTGGAAGCGCACCACGCGCAGGCAGTCGCTCGCGGCGCCGCAGACCGAGGCCGCGACGGTGTAGTCGACGTAGAAGAAGCCGTCGTTCGCGAAGTCCGGATCGAACGCGAGGCCGAGCAATCCCTGTTCGCCGCCGGTCTGCACCGGCGCGTAGCTCGGGTCCGAGGCGGTGAGGTCGGCCAGCGGATCACCGCTGAACGCGAAGTAGTCGTTGGCGAACACCAGCACCTGGCCGCCCAGCTGCGCGACCGCGAGGCGGTCCGCCGCGCCCGGGATCTGCGCGATCGCGACTGGATCGGTGAAGAGCAGGTATGGATAGGCGTCGACGAGCACGGGCGCAGCGACGACCGGGAAGCTGTGGCCGGCGAACGGGACGCGCTGCTCGCCGCCGCAGCTGGTCTGGGCCAGCGCGGCCGCGGGCAGGGCGACGCACAAAAGTGCAACTGCGGACGCAAACAGGAAGAGCGCGGGAGACCGACCGAGCGAGGCC
>DASQCX010000796.1:0-3650 GCA_035634455.1 Burkholderiaceae bacterium | reverse complement strand
GTCTACAAGGGCCTGAAGGTGCTCGACTGCAAGCCGGGCGACTGGGTGGCCATCTCCGGCGTCGGCGGCCTCGGGCACCTGGCCGTGCAGTACGCCAAGGCGATGGGCATGCACGTGATCGGCGTCGACGTCGATCAGGCGAAGCTGGACCTGGCCCGCCGGCTGGGCGCCGACATGGTCATCGATGCATCGAAGGCCGATCCCGCGGCCGAAGTCCAGCGCAGCCTGCGCGGTGCCCATGGCGTGCTGGTGACGGCCGCGTCGCGGCCGGCATTCGCGCAAGGGCTCGCGATGCTGCACAAGCGCGGCACGATGTCGCTCGTCGGACTGCCGCCCGGCGAGTTCGGACTGCCGATCTTCGATGTCGTCCTCAACGCCAAGACGGTGCGCGGCTCCATCGTCGGCACGCGCAAGGACCTGCAGGAGGCCCTCGCGTTCGCCGGCGAGGGCAAGGTGCACACCGTGTTCAGCGAGGCCAGGCTGCCCGACGTCAACCAGGTCTTCGACCGCATGCGCCGCGGCGACATCGAGGGCCGCGTGGTGATGCGGATCTGCGAGGAGGCCTGACGCGAAGCCGCTTGCGCGGCATCAGCGGACGGCCCGCACCAGCACGGCCTCGACCAATGAGAGCAGCTCGGCTTCCGATTCGGCCGCACCCGTTGCCGGCGTCAGCAGGGCGCGCAGCGGGCTCCGTTCTCCCCCGAGATCCGCGAACACCGGCACGCCGGCGATGTTCTGCAGGAACCGGGCGCGCTCCGCCGGCATCGGGATGAAGTCGATCGCGTCGTAGAGGCTGCCCAGGATGCGCGCCGTCGCCTCCAGGCGCGTGTCGTCGAGCACGAGCGACTCGGGGCCGATGTGCGACACGCGCGCGCCCAGCGCGACGGCCGCCCTTTCGAAGCGGCGTGCCGAGGGCGTGTCGTGGCCGGCGGAGGCGATGGCGACGTGGCGGCCCTTCAACGGGGCGGTGGCGCGATCGCCCGGGCCGGCACGCAGCGAGCGCGCCCGCTCCACCAGAGCGCTCGCCGGATCGGCCTCCGGAGGCAGCGGCTCGGAATCGGCAGGAACAGAGGGCATGGACAGTGGCTTCGGCCAGAAGCGGGAGGCAGCCCCGCCACGACAGGTTAGAGGCGCTTGTCCCGTGCGCCTTGCGGTCGATCAAGACAAATGGCGAACGGCCCGCGGCATTGCCCGGTCGTCATCGGCCGTTCACGCATCGTCACGCGGTCGCAGCCCCGGTGGTCGCGAGCCTTGACCCGCGTCAGTTGCCGGGTTCGCCGTCCCGGCGCAGCGCGGTCGCGATGGCGCGGACGAGTTCCGTACGCGAGTACGGCTTGGGCAGCAGCGCCCAGTCCGGCGGGGCCGTCTGGTCCGCGTCGAGCAGTTCGCTCGAGAATCCGGACACCAGCAGCACGCGCAGTTCGGGCCGGCGCTCCTGCGCGATGCGTGCCAGCTCCGTCCCGCGCAGGCCCGGGCCGAGCGCGATGTCGGACAGCAGCAGATCGAACGGCCGTTCGCCGTCCAGAGCGGCCAGGGCCTCGCCCGCGTCGGCGCATTCGACCACGCGCGCGTCCAGCGCCGCCAGGAAGGCGCGCGCCACCTTGCGCACTTCCGCCTCGTCCTCGACCAGCAGGACGGACAGACCGGCAGGAACGGCAGCGTCGGCGGCAGCATCGTCCGGTGCCATGTCCGGCGCCGCCTGCGCTTGCGGAATGTAGAGCGTCACGGCCGTCCCCATCCCGGGCCGCGACGCGAGCGTGACCGTGCCGCGCGACTGCTTGACGAAACCGTACACCGTGCTCAGGCCCAGGCCGGTGCCGCGGCCGACGTCCTTGGTCGTGAAGAACGGCTCGAATGCCCGCTCGCGGACCTCCTCGGGCATGCCCGTGCCCGTATCCGAAATGGCGATCGCGATGTAGCCGCGGCGGGCGGGCTCCTGCGCCGGGCCCGATTCGGCCGGCAATTGATCGACGACGGAGGCACGGAACATCAGGCGGCCCCCCTCGGGCATCGCATCGCGCGCATTGATCGCGACGTTGAGCATGGCCGATTCGAGCTGGACCGGGTCGGCGAACGCGGCCGGGCAGTCCGCCGGGCAGTCGACCTCGATGCGGACGCGCTGGTCGACCGTGCGTCGCAGCATGTCGGCCAGAGAGCGCAGCATGGCCGGCAGATCGATCGCCGCGGGCTGCAGCATCTGCCGGCGCGAGAAGGCCAGCAGCTTGGCCGTCAGCTCTGCCGCTCGATGAGTCGCCCGCCCTGCGGCGCCGACCAGCGGCCGGATCTCGCCGACGGTGGAGGCCTCCGGGCTGTCCTCGATGATCTGCAGGTTGCCCTTGATCACGGTCAGCAGGTTGTTGAAGTCGTGCGCGATCCCGCCGGTCAGTTGGCCGACCGTCTCCAGCCGCTGGGAATGGCTCAGCGCCTCCTCCGTGCGCCCGCGCTGCAGGCAGGTGGCCAGCAGGCTGCACAGCGATTCGACGAAGCGCGTCTCGTCCTCGCCGAAGCGGGTGGCCGTCCGCGAGTGGATCGTCAACGTCCCGAAGACGCGGCCGCGATCGACCAGCGGCGCGGCGAAGCCGCTGACGAGTCCGGCCTCGACGAGGTAGTCCGGAATCACGAAGCGGCGCTCTTCCCGGTAGTCCGGCAATGGCAGCGGGCGCGGGTGCGCGACGAGGTAGCCCGGAAGCGTGTCCGGATCGTTCGCCAGCCGGCAGCCGGCCTGCTGCTGAGCCGCCTGCCGGTAGCCGCCGGCGATGACGAACTCGCGCCCGCCCTGGGTGAGTTCGCAGACGACGGCGCTCTCCACCTCCAGCGCCTCGACCGCCAGACGGCAGGCCTGATCCACCAGCGTGCGCGCGTCGCGCTCGTCCACGGCCAGGCGTCCCAGCTGCGCCAGGCGATCGCTGTAGCGCGCGCGCTGCAGGGCCTGCCGCACCCGGGGATAGGCACCGACGTCGCGGATCGACGCGACGACGAACGGCAGGCCCTGATCCTGCAGCGGGCTCAGCGCGATCTCCACCATGACCTCGCTGCCGTCACCGCGACGGGCGACGAGATCCATCTGCGTTCCCATGGGCCGGGGTCGCGGAGACTTCCCGTAGGCGTCCCGATAGGCCGCATGGCGAGGCCGGATGGAATCCGGGACGAGGTCGTCGACGCCCATGCCGGTGAGTCTGTCGGCGCCGTAGCCCAGCAAGGCCTCGGCGGCCGGGTTGCTCAGGACGATGCGGCCCTGCGCATCGACCAGCAGCATCGCATCGGGATGGGCGGAGAAGATGCTGCGAAAGACGCTGCGCTCGTCGAAGCCCGAAAAGGACGGCACAGGGGCGTGCTCGCGGTGCATGGCGTCAGGCGCTCCTTGCTGTGCGGCCCCCTGCGGTCGATCGAGGGCGCGCCCCAGCGGCTTCGGATTCGTGGAAAACGGCGACATGGGAAGGACGCCGGGCTTCGGCGAACGCTGGCTGCGACGAGCGATCGTCGATCGCGCAAGCGTACATCGTCTCGCGGGCCGGCCACGAAAACCTTTCGGGGCAAGCCCTTGCGCGCCAGCCTGCCGACCGCTGCTCCTGCCGCCTGGCCGCGGGAGCTGATCCAGATCAAGGCATGTCCTCGACCGGCGGCCTAAGGTGCGAATGCCGCGCGGAACG
>DASQCX010000795.1:0-5186 GCA_035634455.1 Burkholderiaceae bacterium | reverse complement strand
CGGTGATCGGGCCCAGCGATTCGTCGCGATCGAACAGCTCGTACAGCGAGGCCGACCACGCCGTCAGGCCGGTGGTGACGTCGATGTCCCAGCTGCCCAGGCGGGCCAGGCGCTGGGCCTGCGTCAGCATCGCCTCGGAGTCGCGCAGGACGTCGGCCAGGTCCATCGCGTAGCGCCGCTGCTCGTCCAGCAGCAGCTGCTCGTGGCGCGAGCGCAGCAGGCCCTCCACCATGCCGGCGAGGTCGACCAGCGTCGCGCGCTGCTGGCTGTCAAGGCGACGGGGGCGCGCGTCCAGCACGCACACGGTGCCGAGCGCCACGCCGTCGAAACGCACCGGCACGCCGACGTACGAGCGGATCGCGCCCGCGCCGTGCACGAACGGGTTGGCGGCGAAGCGCGGATCGCGGCTCGCGTCCTCGATCTCGACCGGGCCCGGCTCGTCCAGCGCGCCCAGGCAGAAGCTCTCCTGCGGCGGGACGACGGTGGCCTCGGTGCCGACGCGCGAGCGGATGAACTGGCGCTCGCCGGCGATGAAGGTGATCATCGCGATGCCGGCACCGGTGACGGCCGCGGCGATCCGGCTCACGCGATCCAGCGCCGGATCGGGCGCGGCGGACAGCAGGCCCAGCTGTCGGAGCAGGTCGAGGCGGCGCGCGTCGTCGGCGAGTCGTGCGGGGTCCATCCATCAGGCCGGAGTTGTGGTGCCAGGATAGCGCCGATGACTGGCCCCCGCGAGCGGGGTTGCCACCCAGGACGCGGGGGCCGTGAACCTGTGCGCGGCGCGCGGGCATCCACCGGCGGACACCGGCTATCCACTTGAGAGGAGTTTCCATGACCAGGCTTTCCTTCATGCGCATGTCGCTCGCCGCCCTGCTCGCCGCGGGCTTCGCCCTGCCGGCCCTCGCCTCCGGCGGCGGGGGCGGAGGTGGCGGTGGCGGTGGCGGTGGTGGCGGCGGCATGACCACGCTGCCGGGCGGCAAGGCATCGGCCGTCGATCCGCAGTACAGCCGCGGCGTCGAGGCGATCCAGGGCGAGCGCTATCCGCAGGCCATCCAGCTGCTCGAGTCCTACGTCGCGAGCAGCCCCGAGCACGCGCGCGACGCCGATGCCCAGAATTGGCTGGGCTACGCCTATCGCAAGTCCGGCAACCTCGACGCCGCCTTCCTGCACTACGACAAGGCGCTGGCGATCGACCCGCGCCATCGCGGCGCGCACGAGTACATGGGCGAGGCCTACCTGATGACCGGCAACCTCGCGCAGGCCGAGGAGCACCTGAAGGCGCTCGACAAGCTGTGCTTCACGCCGTGCGAGGAGTACACCAAGCTCAAGCACGCGGTCGCGAGCTGGAAGGCCGCGCATGCGCAGGCGGCCGGCTCGAACTAGCGGCGCTCCGCAGCCCGCGCTCGCCGGTGCGCTGCTCGTGGGCGCCGCCGGCCTCGCGCTGTCGGCGCTCGTGGGCGGTCGCGCGGCAGCGGCGTCCGACGGCGACGCGCTGGCGCCGGCCGAGCGCGCCGCCGTCCTGGCGCTCGGCCCCTGGCCGCCGGCGGCGGTGCACGACGCGCGCAACCCGGCGTCCGGACAGCCGGCGGGCATCGCGCTCGGCGAGGCCCTGTTCCACAGCCCGCGGTTGTCGCCCACCGGCCTGCGCTGCGCCAGCTGCCACGAGCCCTGGCGCCATTTCACCGACGGCCGCGCCGTGGCGCTGGGCGTCGCGCCGGGCTCGCGCAACACGCCCGGCCTGCGCGACGCCGCCCTGCACCGCCGCTACGGCTGGGACGGCGCGCGCGACGACCTCGCCGCCCAGAGCCTGCGGCCGCTGGACGACGCCCGCGAGATGCCGGCCAGCGCCGCCCAGGTCGCCGCGTTCGTGCGCGGCGACGCGACGACCGCCGCGCGCTACGCCCAGGTCTTCGGCGAGGCCCCCGGCGCCGACGACGCGCACGTCCGGCGCGACGTCGGCCGCGCGCTGGCCGCCTACGTCGAGACGCTGTCCACGCCGCCCACGCCGTTCGACGACTGGCGCGACCGCCTCGCGCGCACGGGTGAGGCCGCGCGCTCCGACGCCTTCCCCGCCGCCGCCCGCCGCGGCCTGCGCCTGTTCGTGGGCCGCGCCGGCTGCGTCGCCTGCCACGCAGGACCGGCGTTCAGCGACGACATCCTGCACGTCTCGCGGGTGCATTCGATGGCGGCCCCCGGCGTGCCCGACGCGGGCCACCCCGGCGGCCCGGCCAACGCGTTCCGCACGCCCGGCCTGCGCGACGTCGCCGCCACCGGCCCCTGGTTCCACGACGGCAGCGCCGCCCGCCTGTGCGACGCGGTGCGGCCGCATGCCGACGATCCGGGCCGCGCATCACCCGAGCTGACCGCCGCCGAGCGCAGCGACCTGGTCGCGTTCCTGCGCGCGCTGTCGGCGCCGGCGGAAAGCGCGGAGGACGGCGCCCGTTGCCCGCGGATCGCATCGTCGCCGGCGCCGCCGTGAGGCGACCGACATGCCCCTGGCCGTATCGGCCCTACCGCCGCCGATTGCGGACGACGCTGAGCAGGGCCAGCGCGACGATGGCGCCCACCAGGGCCACCGACAGCGCGCCGAAGTCGAGCACCCGCGCGTCGCCGGCGTGCAGCCCGAAGTACGGCGCGACGATCCAGCCGGCGACCAGCGCCCCCACGACGCCCACGAGCACGTTGACGAAGACTCTCTGGTCGTCCTCGCTGCGCATGAGCGAGCCGGCGACCAGGCCGATGGCCGCGCCGACGGCGAGCCAGACGACGATGTGGAGCATGCGGGTGGATCCCTGGCGCGGCCGCGGCCGCAACGGGCTGCCCGGCAGCAATCACCGTTCCCGTCGCCGGCACCGCGGCCGTAGGTGCAGACCCCGAAGCGGTCGAGCTATCGTCTTACAAGGATCGCGCACCCCGGTCGGCAGAATCGGATCTGGCTCGGCCCAGGCCTCCCGCACGGTCGCCGACGCCCGGTATGGCCTTGCGATGCGGGGGGCCACCCTGGCCTTCGCCCCTGCGGCAAGCTGAACGACCAGAAAATACCCGACTACCATGACCCATGCGCTGATCGTCGAAGACGACGCCGACTCCGCCGAGACGATGGCGGCCCTGATCTCCGCGCAGGGCTTCACCGTCGCGATCGCGCGGACCATGCGCGACGCCCGCCGCCAGATCGTGCTGCAGCTGCCCGACCTGGTGCTGCTCGACCTGCAGCTGCCCGACGGCAGCGGGATGGACCTGTTCCAGGACGCGCAGCTGGTGGCCAACTCCGAGATCGTGCTGATCACCGGCCACGCCAGCCTCGAGAGCTCGATCCAGGCGCTGCGCATGGGCGCGGCCGACTACCTCGTCAAGCCGATCAACATGAAGCAGCTGCAGGGCATCCTGTCGCGCGTCATGCGGCCGTCGGCGATCCAGGCCGAGCTCGCGTCGCTCACCGCCGAATGGGAGGCCTCGGGCCACTTCGGCCACCTCTGGGGCCGCTCGCCGCCGATGCGGCGCATCTACGAGCAGATCGCGCGCGTGGCCGTCACGGCGGTCTCGGTGTTCATCACCGGCGAGAGCGGCACCGGCAAGGAGGTCGTGGCCCAGACGGTGCACGACCTGAGCCGCCGCCGCAAGCACCCCTTCCTGGCCGTCAACTGCGGCGCGATCTCGCCCAACCTGATCGAGAG
This sequence comes from Burkholderiaceae bacterium, assembly GCA_035634455.1. Classification (GTDB taxonomy): domain Bacteria; phylum Pseudomonadota; class Gammaproteobacteria; order Burkholderiales; family Burkholderiaceae_C; genus Scleromatobacter. Next base: position 1,512 of record DASQCX010000795.1, on the reverse strand, counting down.
CGAGATCTTCGGCCACGAGAAAGGCAGCTTCACCGGGGCCGACCGCCAGCACCAGGGCTTCTTCGAGCGCGCCCACGGCGGCACGCTGTTCCTGGACGAGATCACCGAGATGCCGCTGGAGCTGCAGGTCAAGCTGCTGCGCGTGCTCGAGACGGGCATGTTCATGCGCGTCGGCTCCACTGTGGCCCAGGAGACCGACGTGCGCGTCATCGCCGCCACCAACCGCCTGCCCGAGCACGCGGTGGCCTCCGGCAAGCTGCGCGAGGACCTGCTGTACCGCCTGAACGTGTTCCCGATCGAGCTGCCGCCGCTGCGCGACCGCGCCGAGGACGTGCCGCTGCTGGCCCAGCATTTCCTGTCGGCGATCTGCGAGCGCGAAGGCACGGCCAAGGCCTTCAACCCGGCCGCCCTGCAGCGCCTGCAGGCCTACCGCTGGCCCGGCAACGTGCGCGAGCTGCGCAATGTCGTGCAGCGCGCCTACGTGATGGCGGCGGGCAGCTCGATCGACGAGGAATGGCTGCCCGACGATCCGCACGGCGCCAACAGCGCCTACGCCACCTCGCTCACGCCGCCCGCCGCCAAGGCAGGCGCGACGGCCGCGGCGCCCGTCCGCGCGCCGGCGGCGAGCGGGCCGGCCATCACGATCGCGATCGGCACCTCGATGGCCGACGCCGAGCGCCAGCTGATCCTGGCGACGCTGGAGCACTTCAACCAGCAGAAGGAGCGCACGGCCGCCGCGCTGGGCGTGAGCCTCAAGACGCTCTACAACCGCCTCAAGGAGTACGCGGCCGACAAGGTCGACGCGGCGTCGGACTGAACGAGCGTCCGGCGGCAGACAGACGGCGCCCGCGGGCGCCGTTTTCGCTGGTCGCGAAGCCAGCCGTTCGGTCAATGCCGGACCTGGTGGCCGATCACGGCGCCGGCCGCGGCGCCGATGCCGCATGAAACTGGGGACGCGGTCGGGCACGCCGATTGCTCCCACCTGCATCAGGGCGAAGGTTGCACGAGTCCGGCCAAGCCGGCCAACCACAGGGGAAAGCGATGCGGGAAACGGTGCTGTACGTCGAGGATCACCCGGTCAACGTGCTGCTGATGCAGACGGTGTTCGAGCTGCGGCCCGAGCTGGAGCTGGTGGTCGCCGTCGACGGCGCGTCCGCCATGGCCGCCGCGCAGCGCCTGACGCCGTCGCTGCTGCTGCTGGACCTGCGCCTGCCCGACTGCCACGGCACCGGCCTGCTGGAGCGCATGCGCCAGTTGCCCGGCTGGGCAGACATCCCCGCCGTCGCCGTCACCGCCGAGGCCGAGTTCATGCCGGCCGGCACCACCTTCTGCGACGTCTGGCACAAGCCCCTGCGCGTGCCCACGCTGCTGGCCCGGCTGGATCGCATGATCGCTCCCGGGACGCCGGCCCACCGCGACTCGCCCGCCGGCGCGGCCCGTGCCGCCGCCGGCTTCCCGCGCGCGAGCTACGCCGGCTGACCCACCGGCTCAGCCGGCGATCATCCGCGCCAG
>DASQCX010000794.1:0-2292 GCA_035634455.1 Burkholderiaceae bacterium | reverse complement strand
AAGGCCTTGTGCAGCGCGCGCACGGCGAGCTCCATGTACTTCTCGTCGATCACCACCGAGGTCTTGATCTCGCTCGTGCTGATCATCTGGATGTTGATGCCCTCTTCGCTCAGCGTGCGGAACATCTTGCTCGCCACGCCCACGTGGCTGCGCATGCCGATGCCGACGATCGACACCTTGCAGATCTTCGGGTCGCCCAGCACCTGCGTCGCGCCCGTGGCAGGGGCCACCTTGTTCGTCAGCAGGTCCAGCGTGCGCGCGTAGTCGGTGCGGTGCACGGTGAACGAGAAGTCGGTCTTGCCGTCGTGCGAGACGTTCTGGATGATGACGTCGACGTCGATGTTGGCCTCGGCCACGTCGCCCAGGATCTGGTAGGCGATGCCGGGCTTGTCGGGGACGCCCATCACGGTGACCTTGGCCTCGTCGCGGTTGAACGCGATGCCCGAAACGACTGCTTGTTCCATGTTGACGTCTTCCTCGAAAGTGATCAGCGTGCCCGAGCGGGCTTCCTCATTGATGTCGATGTTCCAGTCCGTGAAGCTGGAGAGCACGCGCAGCGGCACCCGGTACTTGCCGGCGAATTCCACCGAGCGGATCTGCAGCACCTTGGAGCCGAGGCTGGCCATCTCGAGCATCTCCTCGAACGAGATGGTCTGCAGGCGGCGCGCTTCCGGCACGACGCGCGGGTCGGTGGTGTAGACGCCGTCGACGTCGGTGTAGATCAGGCACTCGTCGGCCTTCATCGCCGCGGCAATCGCCACGGCCGAGGTGTCGGAGCCGCCGCGGCCCAGCGTCGTGATGTGCCCGGCCTCGTCGATGCCCTGGAAGCCGGTGATGACCACCACCCGGCCGGCGGCGAGGTCGGCGCGCACGCGCTCGTCGTCGATGCTCTCGATGCGCGCCTTGGTGTACGACGAGTCCGTCTTCACCGCGACCTGCCAGCCGGTGTAGCTCACCGCCTCCAGGCCCTCGGCCTGCAGCGCCAGCGACAGCAGGCCCACCGAGACCTGCTCGCCGGTGGAGGCGATCATGTCGAGCTCGCGGTCGGACGCGGCCGTGTTCACGCCCGGGAACAGTTCCTTGGCCAGGCCCAGCAGGCGGTTGGTCTCGCCGCTCATGGCCGACGGGACGACGACCATCTGGTGACCGGCGCGCACCCATTTCGCGACGCGTTTGGCGACGTTGCGAATCCGCTCCGTCGAACCCATCGAGGTGCCACCGTACTTGTGAACTATCAATGCCATGGTCTGAAACGCCCGGTTGATCGAAGGCTGGCCGACGCGGACAGCCCACCCGAACCCGTTAGTCTAGCGCGTGGACAGGGGTTTTCCCGGGTCACCCCGGTTCGCGGCTGGTGGAGCCGTGCTTCTTTCGGCACGAACACAACTTGCCTAGACAGGATCAGCCTTCGCGGCCGATGAGGGCGACGCGCTGCCAGCCTTCGCCGCTCACGCAGCCGGGTGCCAGCGCAGCCCCCACTGTGGCGCCCCCGCCGGCGCCCAGGCGCGGGCGTCGACGCCCAGGCCCGGAACGAACAGCAGCGCGCCGGCGCCGTCGTGGATCAGCGGCCCGGCGCGCCCCTCGGCCGCCACGCCCAGCGACTGCCACTGCTTCTTCAGGCTGCGCGCCACGCCGGCCGGCTGCAGCTGGAAGCGCTCGCCACCCGCGCGGACACGCACCTCGACCTGCGCCAGCCGATGCGGCGCGATGCCCCGCTCCGCCGTCGCGAACACCTCCAGCACGCCGTCCCAGCCGGGCAGCGCGTAGCGGTCGCAGCGCAGCAGCGACAGCCTCCCGCCCGCGCCCGAGCCGGCGCCCGCGGGCGTGACGCTCGCGCGCGGGCGCGCGACGACCGCGAGTCGTCCGCGCCACGAGCGCAGCAGATGCGCGTCGTCGACGGGCCAGCGGCGCGGCGCGTCGTCCACGGTCTCTGCCAGGAGGCGATCGACCAGCGTCTGCGGCACCGGCCCCGGCAGCCCCCGCGCGAGCCAGGCGCGCAGCGCGTTCGCGCGCCGGGCCGGCGACAGCCCGCGCCACGCCGCCAGCGGCAGGACGTCGCCGGCGCCCAGGGCAAGCAGGTCCTCGGCCGCGACCTCGTCCAGCACCGCCCTGGCCTCGTGCGCGCGCCGCGCGACGGCCGCGAGCGCGGCGTCGGCGTCCGGGAACGCCGCGCGCAGCGCCGGCATCACGTCGCGGCGCAGCCGGCTGCGGGCGAAGCGCGGGTCGGCGTTGCTCGGGTCGACGGCGACGGCGACCGCCAGCGGCGCGAGGTACGCGTCGATCTCGCCGCCC
>DASQCX010000793.1:0-2596 GCA_035634455.1 Burkholderiaceae bacterium | reverse complement strand
TGGCCGCGACCACCGTGCGGGCGCGGCGCAGCAGCGCGGCGTGCGCGTCGTCGTCGCGCGCGTCCTGGAAGGTCGCGTCCAGGCCGAGCTTGCCGTAGCCGGTGTCGCCGTCGACGGCCAGCTCGACGCCGCGGTTGCTCGCGTGGTCGACGTTGACGGTCTGGAAGTTGGCATCGAAGGCGATCAGGTCGTGCTGGCGCTGCGAGAACAGCGTCGCGCGCGCCGTCCAGGCGCCGCGGTTCCAGTGCACGCCCAGCTCGACGTCGCGCGAGCGCTCGGCCTTCAGCGGCGCCTTCTCGTAGGCGATGTCCGAGAAGCTCGGCGCCGAGAACGCTGTCGAGCCCTGCGCCACCAGCTTCCATTCGCGGTTCAGGCGCCAGCCGACCGACAGCAGGCCCGTGTTGGCTGTGCCGTAGTCGCTCGCGTCATCGTGGCGGACGTTGGCCTGCACCTCCAGCGCCGTGCCGAACGAGCCGAGCCAGCCGGCGCGCACCGAGTTCGTGTGGCGCGCGCTGCTGGGCGAATCGACGTAGCCGAAGCGCTCGCTGTCGTTCTCGTAGCCGAACTGCAGGTTCTGGCCGTCGGCCACGGTCCAGTCCGCGCCCACGCCCAGCAGGCGCGTGTGGGCCAGGCCGCCCGGCGTGTAGGCGGTCGGGTCGGTGTACTTGATGACGTCCTCGCCGGCGTGCACGTCGACGTTCAGCGACGAGGTGATCGCGTGGTGCGACTGCAGCGTGAAGTTGTCGAGGCGGCTCTTGAGCTCGTCGACCACCGTCGGGCCGTTGTAGCCGTCGTAGTGGCTGTCGGTGTCGCTGTGCATCGCGCTGAAGCTGGTGCGCTGGCCCGCGGCCCAGGTCTTGCCGATCGCGAAGGTGGCGCCGCTCTGCGTGGACGCGTCGCGGTCGGGGTTGACGGTCGGGTCGACCTTGGCGTCGCGCGCGCTGTAGCCGTCGGTGTGCACGCCGGAGATGCTGGCGCTGACGTCCAGCGCGCGATCGGCCGCGCCGAAGCGCTGGCCCACGGAGGCGCTGCCGTCGAGCGTGCCGCGGCTGCCGCCGCCCACCGTGATGCTGGTGCCGGCGCCGTGCCTGGTGAAGATCTGCACGACGCCGCCGACGGCCGCCGAGCCGTACAGGCTGGACAGGTTGCCGCGCACGACCTCGATGTGATCGATCTGCGCCAGCGGCACCAGCTCCCACGGCGCGGAGCCGAAGTCGGCGCGCGACAGCGGCGCGCCGTCGATCAGCACCAGCACCTGGTTGGAGTTGGCGCCGCGCACGAAGATGCTGGTCTGCGAGCCGATCGGGCCGGTCTGGGCAACGTTGAAGCTGAGGTAGCTGCGCAGCAGGTCGGGCACGTCGAGCGCGGGCGAGGCCTCGATGTCGGCGTGCGAGATGACGGTGGTGCTGGGCAGCGTGTCGGGCAGCTTCTGCGCGACGCGGGCGGCCGTGACGACCACTTCCTGGCCGGGCTGGTCGGCCTGACCGGACGTTTGCGCGAACGCGGAGCCGGCGGCCGATGCGGCGACGATGGCGGTGAGGGAGAACGCCGCGACGCGGCTGCGCGCGGGCGCGATCGACCCGGGATGGCGAGACTTCATTGGAAACACTCGAGACTTCGACCGTGGCAACGAGCGTCCCCGCAGGTGCCACCAAAACGATCGCCCGACGCCAGCGGCGTGGACGACCCCGAACAGCTGGCCGGTATCCGGGCTGGCGGAGAGGCAGCGTGTCGAGGGCCTTCCCACGCGCTCGTGCGATGCGCGCAGTGACCACGAGTGACGACAGCCGATGTCGAGGCCCTCTCGGACGACGACACCCTCCGCGACCGTTGCGGGGGCAGCTCAGGTGGGGCCGGCGCTTCGTGGCGAAGGCGGCCGTCCTGATTCCCGTTTGACTCGGGCGGCACGAGAGGCCGCCCGGAGCACCAACTGAAGAGTGGATCCTACCATTCGACACCCCGGCGCCCCGGGTTGGCGCGGCGCGCGCGCAACGATGGCGCGGCGCATCTCACGCCCGCCCGTTCAAGGGGCACGCAAGCGCGATCGGGGACGTGGCGGCGCGATGCCCGCCCCTACAATGGGCCATTGCCGCCCCAGCGTCCCTGCCCATGTCACGACTGCCGGATCTCGCCGAACGCATCGAACGCCTGCTGCTGCGCCACGAGGAGCAGAAGCGGACGAACATCCTGCTCGAACAGCAGCTGCGCGCCGTCACCGACGAGCGCGACAACCTGCGTTCGCGCCTGGCCGCGGCACGTGCGCGCATCGACGCGCTGATCGACCGGCTGCCGTCCGAAGCCGGCCACGGCGCCGAGGACGTCGACGCCGACAGCCCGCGGAGCGCGCCATGAAGCAAGTCGAAGTGACCATCCTGGGCCAGAGCTACCTGCTGGCCTGCCCCGACGGCGGCGAAGCGCTGCTGCAGGCGGCCGTCGCGGCGGTCGACCGCGAGATGAGCGGCATCCGCGACGCCGGCAAGGTCAAGGCGCGCGAACGCATCGCCGTGCTGGCCGCGCTGAACCTCGCGTACCGGCTCGCCGAGGCGCCGCGCGCCGCGCCGGCGGCCGCCGCCGAGGGCGGCGAGCCCAGGCCGCA
>DASQCX010000792.1:0-5319 GCA_035634455.1 Burkholderiaceae bacterium | reverse complement strand
CCAGCAGCAGGCCGCAGGCCGAGGCGAGGCGGGTACGCCGGAACGACGGCGCGTGGTGGATCTTCATTGACTTGTCTCCGATGTTTTGGTGAGCCGTGTCGCCGTTCGGGAACGTGCGCCCAAAGCCTGTCCGTCGTTGATCGCGAACTTGAAAGCGCTTTCAGAATTTGACGCATCCATGCCTGAAAGCGGTTTCAAATGTAAACCAGCCGTGAAGCGCGTCAGCTAGGGATCACCCGCATACGGTCGCGTTCGGCCTGTCCTGGCAGGATCGGCCAGGGCGTGGCGGGGGGAAATCGCCGTGGCGCGACGTCCGTGCCAGGCCGTGCGCGGCCCTGGCGCGCAGAGTGGGAGATGAGCGGGACGCGCGGTCGCCGCGCCCGTCAGGCGGAGGCGTCGTCCGTCGCCTGCCCGGTGGCGCAGCCCTTGCACGGGCCGCAGCCGCCACCGCAGCCGCCGGCGTTCGCGGCGGCGTCCAGGGCCTTGATCTCGATGCGGCGCGCGGTCTGCTCCGACGCGCCCGTCGCGCGCGCGAGCGTGCCCGACTGCGCGGCCAGCTTGTGACGCAGCGACGCCGGGGCCAGCTTCCACACGCTGTAGCCGGCGGCGGCCAGGACGATGAGCAGGGTGATCAGCGTCTGCATGGCTCAGGCTCCGAACAGGGCACGCACCGTGTAGAAGGTGATGCCCGAGGCGATGTAGGCGAGCGCGAACAGGTAGCTCGCCATGATGATGGGATGGCGCCAGCCGCCCGTCTCGCGACGCGTGACCGACAGCGTGGCCACGCACTGCGGCGCGAACACGTACCAGGCCAGCAGCGCGCAGGCCGTGGGCAGAGACCACGTCTGGTGGATCAGCGGCGACAGCTGCTCGGCCACCGCATCGCCCGATGCCGATAGCGCGTAGACCGTGCCCAGCGCGCCGACGGCGACCTCGCGCGCGGCCAGGCCCGGCACCAGCGCGATCGAGATCTGCCAGTTGAAGCCGATCGGCGCGAACAGGTACTGCAGCAGGTGGCCGAGGCGGCCGGCCAGGCTGTACTCGATGGCCGGGCCGGTGGCGCCCGCCGGCGGACCGGGGAACGTCGACAGGAACCACAGCACGATCATCAGCGACAGGATGATGGTGCCCACGCGCGTCATGAAGATGCGCGCGCGCTCCCACAGGCCGATCGCGAGGTTGCGCAGGTTGGGCCAGCGGTAGGCCGGCAGCTCCATCATCAGCGTGTGGTGCGCCGGGCCGGTGCGGCGGCCGAGCCGCTGCAGCACCCAGGCGACGGCCATCGCGCTGACGATGCCGGCCATGTAGAGCACGAACAGCACCAGCCCCTGCAGGTTGACGCCGAAGGACAGCGTGCGCGCCGGGATGAAGGCGCCGATCAGCAGCGCGTACACCGGCAGCCGCGCGGAGCAGGTCATCAGCGGCGCGATCAGGATGGTGGAGAGGCGGTCGCGCTGGTCGGCGATCGTGCGCGTGGCCATGATGCCGGGGATCGCGCACGCGAAGCTGGACAGCAGCGGGATGAAGCTGCGGCCCGTCAGGCCCACGCCGGCCATCACGCGGTCGAGCAGGAACGCGGCGCGCGGCAGGTAGCCGGAGTCCTCCAGCGCGAGGATGAACAGGAACAGGATCAGGATCTGCGGCAGGAACACGAGCACGCTGCCGGCGCCGGCGATCACGCCGTCCACCAGCAGGCTGCGCAGCATGCCGTCGGCCATGTGCCGCGCGACGAGCTGGCCGGTGCCGTCCATCAGCGACTGGATCTGGTCCATCGGCCACTTGGCCCAGCTGAACACGGCCTGGAACATCAGGAACAGCACGACCGTGAGGATGGCCATGCCCGCCACCGGGTGCAGCAGCACGCGGTCGAGGCGGTCGTCGACGTGGGTGCTGACGGCGGGCTCGGTGAGCGTTGCCGCCAGCAGGCGGTGCACCTCGTGGTGGTCGCGCATGACGGCGTCGATCGCCGCCTGGCCCACGTGGCCGTGCGGCGGCTCGGCGTCGCGGTGCACGCCCGGCCCGCTCGCGGGCGCATGCGCGGGCTCGTGCGAGCGCGCGAGCCACGCGTCGACGGCGGCGGTCAGCGACTCGGCGCCGCCGGTCTTCACGGCCACGGTCTCGACCACCGGCACGCCCAGCTCGGCCTCGAGCTTCCTGACGTCGATGTGGATGCCGCGCTTGCGGGCGACGTCGGCCAGGTTCAGCGCCACCAGCATCGGCCGGTTCAGGCGTCGGGCCTCGATCACCAGGCGCAGCGTCAGGCGCAGGTTGGTGGCGTCGGTGACGCACACCAGCAGGTCGGGTGGCGCCTCGCCGGCGCGCTGGCCCTGGACGACGTCGCGCGTGACGGTCTCGTCGGCGCTGGTCGCGTTCAGGCTGTAGGCGCCGGGCAGGTCCAGCACGCGCACCTGGCGGCCCGACGGCAGCGTCAGCAGGCCTTCCTTGCGCTCGACAGTGACGCCCGCGTAGTTGGCGACCTTCTGGCGGCTGCCGGTGAGCAGGTTGAACAACGCGGTCTTGCCGCAATTGGGATTGCCCAGCAGGGCGATCTGGCGGCTGTCGAGTGCTGCGGAGCTCATGATTGCGCGTCCGGCCAGACCCACACGCAGGCCGCTTCGAGGCGTCGCAGTGCGAAGGTGCTGATGCCGCCGCGGCCGCCCACGCGCACGCCGATCGGGTCGTCGCCGGGCTGGCCGAAGGCGATCACGCGCAGGCTCGCGCCTTGCACGAAGCCGATCTCGATCAGGCGCAGGGCCATGCGTTCGATGTCGGGGTCGAGGGCGCCGTCGGCGCCGGGCTGGACGCGCACGCCGGCCACGGTGCCGCTGGCGTTGCGCGGCAGCCGGGTCAGCGGGACGGCGAGGCCGTCCTGCGCCGCGGGAACGCCCGGGCTGCGCTCGAGCGCGACGGGCGCGGCATCGGTGGCGTCCAGCGACTTGGGGTCACCGAGGCGGGCAAGCACTTGTCCGGGCATGGGGCGTTTCTGGAAAGGCGCGGAAGTTCTAAAGAAGAACTATTCTCATTCATTGTAGGCGCGCGCGCCGCTTCTGTCATCTGACGGAAATCAAGCCCGCGGCATCGTCTGCGACTATCGGCCCGATAGCTTCTATCAAAAACTGGGAAATCATAGATTTGCCATAGTGCCTGCCCGGGATAGCGGCCGCCGTGAGCGAGGCGCCGCCTATCGCAACGATAGCTATTGAAAATCACACTGTGATAGTCAATATCCTATGATTCATTCATTCCGGATCACCGCCAACCCAACCGAGGAAACGAGATGTCCCTGATCAACACCCAAATCCAGCCCTTCAAGACCGAAGCCTTCCACAACGGCAAGTTCGTGACCGTCAGCGACGAGACGCTGAAGGGCCATTGGTCCGTGCTGATCTTCATGCCGGCCGCCTTCACCTTCAACTGCCCGACGGAAGTGGAAGACGCCGCCGACAACTACGCCGAATTCCAGAAGCTCGGCGCCGAGGTCTACATCGTCACCACCGACACGCACTTCTCGCACAAGGTCTGGCACGAGACCTCGCCGGCGGTCGGCAAGGCCAAGTTCCCGCTGGTCGGCGACCCGACGCACACGCTGACCAACGCCTTCGGCGTGCACATCCCGGAAGAAGGCCTGGCGCTGCGCGGCACCTTCATCATCAACCCGGAAGGCGTCATCAAGACGGCCGAGATCCACAGCAACGAGATCGCCCGCGACGTGAAGGAAACGCTGCGCAAGCTCAAGGCCGCCCAGTACACCGCCGCGCACCCGGGCGAAGTCTGCCCGGCCAAGTGGAACGAAGGCGCCAAGACCATCGCCCCGTCGCTGGACCTCGTCGGCAAGATCTAACAGTTAACCGAGTCGGAAAGAAAGGAAGCTCCACATGCTCGACGACAACCTGAAGGCGCAGCTCAAGGCCTACCTCGAGCGCGTGAAGCTGCCTTTCGTCATCACGGCCTCGCTGGCCGAGGGCCAGTCCTCGCAGGATATGCACGAGTTCCTGCAGGACATCGTCGGCCTGACCGACAAGATCACGCTGAAGACCGACGGCACGGACGCGCGCCGGCCGTCGTTCACGCTGGGCCGGCCGGGCGAGGAGGCGCGCATCCGCTTCGCCGCGATCCCGATGGGCCACGAGTTCACCTCGCTGGTGCTCGCGCTGCTGCAGGTCGGCGGCCATCCGCCCAGGATCGAGCAGGAGCTGATCGACCAGATCAAGAACCTCGACGGCGACCTCCGCTTCGAGACCTACATGAGTCTCACGTGCCACAACTGCCCGGACGTCGTCCAGGCGCTGAACCTGCTGGCCGTGCTCAACCCGCGCATCCAGAGCGTGGTCATCGACGGCGGCCTGTTTCAGCAGGAAGTCGAGGAGCGCCAGGTGCTGGCGGTGCCGATGGTCTACCTCAACGGCCAGCATTTCGGCCAGGGCCGGATGGAAGTCGACGAGATCGTCAAGAAGCTCGACACCGGTTCGGCCGCGCGCGACGCCGCCAAGCTCGGTTCTAAGGACGCGTTCGACGTGCTGATCGTCGGCGGCGGCCCCGCGGGCGCGGCCGCGGCCGTGTACGCGGCGCGCAAGGGCATCCGCACCGGCCTGCTGGCCGAGCGCATGGGCGGCCAGACCATGGACACGATGAGCATCGAGAACTTCATCTCGGTGCTCGAGACCGACGGCCCGAAGTTCGCCGCGGCGCTGGAGCAGCACGCCCGGCGCTACGAGGTCGACATCATGAACCTGCAGCGCGCGAGCAAGCTGGAGCCGGCAGGCGCCGACGGCCTGATCGGCGTGACGCTGGACAACGGCGCGACGCTCAGGAGCAAGAGCGTGATCATCTCGACCGGCGCGCGCTGGCGCGAGGTCAACGTGCCGGGCGAAAAGGAATATCGCAACAAGGGCGTGGCCTACTGCCCGCACTGCGACGGCCCGCTGTTCAAGGGCAAGCGCGTGGCGGTCATCGGCGGCGGCAACTCCGGCGTCGAGGCGGCGATCGACCTGGCCGGCATCGTGGGCCACGTGACGCTGCTGGAGTTCGGCGACGCGCTGCGCGCCGACGCGGTGCTGGTCAACAAGCTCAAGAGCCTGCCCAACGTCGACATCCACGTGCAGGCGCAGACCACCGAGATCACCGGCGCCGACGGCAAGGTCAACGGCCTGACCTACACCGATCGCTCGAACGGCGAGTCGAAGCACGTCGAGCTGGAGGGTGTGTTCGTGCAGATCGGCCTGGTGCCGAACTCGGAATGGCTCAAGGGCACGCTGGAACTGACGCGGCACGGCGAGATCGTCGTCGACCCGCGCGGCCAGACCTCGCTGCCGGGCGTGT
>DASQCX010000791.1:0-4891 GCA_035634455.1 Burkholderiaceae bacterium | reverse complement strand
CCAGCGCGGCGCGGCGGTCGGCTTCACCTTCGACATGGCCAAGCGCTCGCGCATCTACAACACCTTCGACGCGCACCGCCTGCTGCACTGGACCGAGGTGCTGGACGAGGAGCAGGGCACGCCCGGCACGAACGCGCTGGCGCTCAAGCACGCGTTCCTCAAGGCCTACTTCACCGACGGCCAGGACCCGAGCTCGCACGACACGCTGGTGCGCTACGCCACCGAGGCCGGCCTCGACGGCGAGCAGGCGCGCGAGGTGCTGGCCAGCGGTCGCTACGCCGACGCGGTGCGCGAGCGCGAGCAGTACTACCAGCAGCGCGGCATCCACTCGGTGCCGTCCGTCATCATCGACGACAAGCACCTGATCCAGGGCGGCCAGCCGCCCGAGGTGTTCGAGCAGGCGCTGCGCCAGCTCGCCGCGAATCCCGCGGCCTGACGTTTCGACCGGGCCCGCCGCGCGGCGGGCCCTTCGTTCACTTGTAGCTTTGCAGGTGGATCGAGGTCTCGGTCGCGCCGATGCCCTTGATCAGCCGCACGCGTTCGAGCACCGCTGCCAGGTCCGCGAGGTTGGCGGAGCGGATCTCCGCCAGCAGGTCCCAGCGGCCGTTGGTGTCGTGCAGCTCGCCGATGCCGGGCTCGCCGAGCAGGATCGCGATCACCTCGCGCGTCTGGTTGCCCTCGACGGCGATGCTCATCCAGGCGGTGATCTCGTTGTGCTCGATGTCGGGCCGCAGCCGCACCGTGTAGCCGACGATGGTGCCGCTGTCCTCCAGCTTGGCGATGCGGTTGTTGACGGTGCCGCGCGAGACGCCCAGGCGGTGGGCGAGCGTCGCGACGGAGGCGCGCGCGTCGGTGCGCAGCAGCGCGATCAGTTGCTGGTCCAGCGTGTCCATGGCCGTCAAAATCCCGTCAACGCGGATTGATCGAAATGGCAATCGAGGCTGCCGATATGTCAAATTATTGATCGAATCGGGTCATTTTTGCCGATTTCGCTTGCCGCGCCGTCCCGACACACTCTCTCCATAGAGATTTCGGAGACAACCATGACGACCTTGCTCACCACCCGCGACATCGGCGCGATCGTCGCCGCGAAGGGCCTGGCCGCCTGCCTGGGCACCCTGGTGTCGTACATCGAGCAGGACTTCGCCCGCTGGAACGAGTTCGACAAGAGCGCGCGCGTGGCCAACCACTCGGCGGACGGCGTGATCGAGCTGATGCCGATCTCGGACGCCAGCCTCTACAGCTTCAAGTACGTCAACGGCCACCCGAAGAACACGCGCGCCGGCCTGCCCACCGTGATGGCCTTCGGCGTGCTGGCCGACGTCGACACCGGCCGCCCCGAGCTGCTCAGCGAACTGACGCTGACCACCGCGATGCGCACCGCAGCGACCTCGGTCATGGTCGCCAAGCGCCTGGCGCGCGCCGACAGCCGCGTGATGGCCGTGATCGGCAACGGCGCGCAGAGCGAGTTCCAGTGCCTCGCGTTCCACCTGCTGATGGGCATCGAGGAAGTGCGCCTGTTCGACATCGACGCCGGCGCCACCGCCAAGCTGATCGCCAACCTGCGCGCCGCCGCGCCGGCGCTCAAGGCCACGGTCTGCGCGAGCACGGCCGACGCCGTGCGCGGCTCGGACATCGTCACCACGATCACCGCCGACAAGGCCAACGCCACCATCATCACGCCGGAGATGATCGAGCCCGGCATGCACGTCAACGGCGTGGGCGGCGACTGCCCCGGCAAGACCGAGCTGCACGCCGACGTGCTGCGCGCCGGCGCGGTGTTCGTCGAGTACGAGCCGCAGAGCCGCATCGAGGGCGACCTGCAGCAGATGCCGGCTGACTTCGCGGTCACCGAGTTCTGGCGCGTGCTCGCGGGCGCTGCCCCGGGCCGTGTCGCCGCCGACCAGATCACGGTGTTCGACTCGGTGGGCTTCGCGCTGGAGGACTTCTCGGCGCTGCGCCTGCTGCGCGATTTCGCCGCCGAGCTGGGCCTGGGCCGCGACATGGACCTCGTGCCCGAGATGGCCGACCCGAAGAACCTGTTCGGCGCGCTGTACCTGCCGGCGTCGCGGGGCGCGTCCGCGCGCGTCGCGGTCGCGGCTTGAGAAGCTGTGAACGAATCCGGCACGCCCGCTCGTCACGCCCAAACGCGCCTGCTCTTCGTTGCAAATGCTCGCCGTAGCCTGAGCTACGGCTGTGCTTTGCGCCTCGATCAGACGCGTTTGGACGCGCCGCTCGGGCGCGCCGGATTCATTCACAGCTTCTGGGCTGTCGCCTGCGCGACGCTTTCCCCTCGTCATCGAGCCGCAAGCGTCGCGTGGCCACAATCGGCTCCGATCGCGGGGCGCACCCTGCCGCCGCGCACGACACCGACGAGGCGCCATGATCACCGTCCACCACCTGAACAACTCGCGCTCGCAGCGCATCCTCTGGCTGCTCGAGGAGCTCGGGCTGCCCTACGAGATCAAGCGCTACCAGCGCGACGCGCAGACCATGCTCGCGCCGCCCGAGCTGCTGCAGGTGCATCCGCTGGGCAAGTCGCCCGTCATCACCGACGGCGACGTCACGGTGGCGGAGTCGGGCGCGATCGTCGAATACCTGCTCGACACGTACGGCGAGGCCTCGGCCCTGCGCCCGGGCCGAGGCACGGCGCCGTACCGCCGCTACGTCTACTGGCTGCACTTCGCCGAAGGCAGCGCGATGCCGCCGCTGGTGATGAAGCTGGTGTTCCAGAAGATCAAGGCGACGCCGATGCCGTTCTTCGTCAAGCCGATCGCGCGCGGCATCGCCGACAAGGTGCTGGCCGCCTTCGTCGACCCGACGCTGGCGCGCCAGATGGCCTTCATGGAGGCCGAGCTCGCGAACGGCCCGTGGTTCGCCGGCGCGGACTTCGGCGCGGCCGACATCCAGATGAGCTTCCCCGTCGAGGCCGCCAACGCGCGCGGCGCGCTCGGAGCGAACACGCCTCGGCTCAGGGACTGGCTCGCGCGGGCGCACGCGCGTCCCGCGTACCAGCGCGCGCTCGAGCGCGGCGGCAAGTACGACTACGCCTGACGGGCGTGCCGCATCTAGCGCAGGAGTCGCGCCTTCGTGATCGCCGAGATCTTGGGGCCGCCGCCCTGCACCGCGTTCTGCACCACCGTGATGGCATAGGTCTGCAGGTCGGCGGTGACCAGGCCGTAGACGCCCAGCAGCGCGGCGCCGCCGGTCTCGACGAAATCGGACGGCCTGAACTCGAACACCGGGCTCGACGCGGCCTTGATGCGGTTCCATTCGTCCTTGCAGTCCTGGCCGTCGCCCGTGGACACGTGGCAGACCCGGAACGCGCCGCCCTGCTTGTAGACCGCCATGATGCAGCCGGAGAAGTTGTAGCTGATGACGTCGAGGCCGCCCGCGTCGACGGAGTTGATGCCGTTGACGACGAAGGGCAGGTGCTTGTAGGTGACGCCGCCCAGCGTCGGGGTCTGGACGTCGCGCGTGCACACGGTGCCCGCGCCGCCGGTCGACGACGGGGTGACCAGCAGCGGGGACGGCGCGCCGGCGCGCAGGAGTCTTTCGAGCATGTTCGTTCTCTCGGGGTTGCGACCGGGGGTCGGGATGGAACGCATGTTCCGGCGCCGACCGGCGCGCGTCCATCACGCGCGATAACGCGCCCCGAGAGGCCCGGCCTCGATCAGGCCTTCGGCTTGAACAAGTGCACGGTCTCGCCGCGCGCGAGCATCTCCACCAGCTGCGCGATGCGCTTCGCGCGCGTCTCGGGCTTGACGGCGGTCTGGACGCGCCACAGCACGGCGTAGCGGTTGCTCGCGTTGATCGCCGCGAAGAAGGCCTTGGCCGGCGGGTTGGCGTCCAGCGCCGCGACGAGGTCGTCCGGCACCGTGGACGTGCGTGCGCCGTCGTAGGCTTGGTCCCAGCGGCCGTCGGCCTTGGCGGCGTCGATCTGCGCCTGCCCGGGCGGCTGCATGCGGCCCGACTCGATCAGCGCCGCGACCTTGCCGACGTTGACCTTGGACCAGATGCTGCGCGCGCGCCGCGGCGTGAAGCGCTGCAGGAAGTGCTGGTCGTCCAGGCCCTTCTTCTGGCCGTCGATCCAGCCCCAGCACAGCGCGATCTCCACCGCCTCGGGGTAGGTCACGCTGGGCGCGTCGGCGCCGCGCTTGGCGATCATCAGCCAGACGCCGTCGGACTGCGCGTGGTTCCTCTTGAGCCAGGACTCGAAGGCCTTGGCGTTGCGGAACAGCGTCGGGCCGGCGTCGGCCGGGGCAGCGGATTTGACGGCGGGCATGGCGCGCAGTGTGCCGCAAAGCGCGGACCGCAGCCCATAATCTCCGCATGACAGACGTCCTGGACCCGCTGCTCGACGCCACCGCCAAGGGCTTTCCGCAGGGCGCCGCGCCGCTGCGGCGGTCGCAGGTCGGCGCGCAGGGCTGGAACGTGCTGGCCGGCGACCTGCCGCTGCCGCTGGCGGTGATCCGGCGCGACGCGCTGGCCCACAACGTCGGCTGGATGCAGCGCTACGCCGATGCCGCCGGCGTCGGCTTCGCGCCGCACGGCAAGACGACGATGTCGCCGCAGCTGTTCCAGCGCCAGCTCGCCGCCGGCGCCTGGGGCCTGACCTTCGCCACCGTCACGCAGATGCAGGCCGGGCTCGCGGCCGGCGCGCGCAACGTGCTCATCGCCAACCAGGTGCTGGGCGCGGCGGACCTGGGCGCCATCGCGGCGCTGCGCGAGTCGCGTCCGGACGTGCGCGTCGTCTTCCTGCTGGATTCGGCGGCGCAGCTCGAGCTGATCGAGGCGCTGTCGCTGGCGCACCCGTTCGAGGTGCTGATCGAAGTGGGCATCGCGGGCGGGCGCACGGGCCTGCGCACGCACGCGGACGCGCTCGCCCTCG
>DASQCX010000790.1:0-1575 GCA_035634455.1 Burkholderiaceae bacterium | reverse complement strand
CACTTGAAGCCCAGCGGATTGCGCACGCCGCGCAGGAACTCGACATGCGCGCCGTCGGGCTGACGCGTGCGATCGCCGATCCACACCAGGTGGGCCGAGCAGTCGTACCAGTCGCCCGAGGTCGAATCGACGCGGGTCAGCGCCTCCTCGTACTGCAGCAGCAGCGCCTCGTGGCTGGTGAAGAAGTCGGTCTCGGCGATCTGCGGCGTCGTCGCCGAGTTGAGGCCGCAGGCGGCCATGAAGTTCAGCGTCTCGTCGAGCCGCGCCGCCAAGTCCTGGTAGCGCGCCGAGGCCGGCGAGTTGCGCACGAAGTCGAGGTTCCAGCGATTGACCTCGTGCAGGTCGGCATAGCCGCCCTGGGCGAAGGCGCGCAGCAGGTTGAGCGTGGCGGCCGACTGGTTGTAGGCCTGCACCATGCGCTCGGGATCGGGCTTGCGCGCCTCGGCGGTGAACTCGAAGCCGTTGACGTTGTCGCCGCGATAGGACGGCAGCTCGACGCCGCCCACCTTCTCGACGTTGGACGAGCGCGGCTTGGCGAACTGGCCGGCCATGCGGCCGAGCTTCACGACCGGCACGCCGGCGCCATAGGTCAGCACGACCGCCATCTGCAGCAGCACGCGGAAGGTGTCGCGGATGTTGTTGGCGGTGAAGTCGACGAAGCTCTCGGCGCAGTCGCCGCCCTGCAGCAGGAAGGCCTCGCCGTTGGCGACCTTGCCGAGCGCCGCCTTGAGCTTGCGCGCTTCGCCCGCGAACACCAGCGGCGGGAAACGGCGCAGCCGCGCTTCGGCGTTGGCGAGCGCGGTGGCGTCGTCATAGACCGGCATCTGCTGCGCCGGCCGGCTGCGCCAGCTGGTCAGCGTCCAGTCGGCGGCGCTCGAACTACGGGACTGCGCTTTCGCGGCCGTCCGGGACGGACCCTGAATCGCGGTCATCTTCTCCTCCTCCGGGGGCCGTGAACCTATACGCGCTGTGGATAAAAGGCCAGACGGCCTCCGCCCGTCATTCCGCGGCGGCCTTCTTGGCCGGTTCTTCGACCCGGGCGGTGCGCATGGTGACGAATTCCTCACCTGCCGTGGGGTGGATGCCGACGGTGGCGTCGAACTGCGCCTTGGTGGCGCCGGCCTTGATGGCGATGGCCAGGCCCTGGATCAGCTCGGCGGCGTCGTCGCCCACCATGTGGGCGCCCACGACCTTGTCGGTGGCGGCCTCGACGATCAGCTTCATGAAGCTGCGCTGCTGGCGGCCTGACACGGTGTATTTCATCGGCGTGAAGGCCGAGGTGAAGACCCGCAGCTCACCGAGCCTCATCCGCGCCTCCTCCTCGGTCAGGCCGACATTGGCGAGCTCGGGCTGGCAAAACACCGCCGACGGCACGTCGCGATGGTCGGGCTTGCGCGGCTTGTTGCCGAACACGGTGTCGGCGAAACAGTGGCCTTCCATCAACGCCACCGGCGTGAGCGCGATGCGGTCGGTGACGTCGCCCACCGCCCAGATGTTGTCGGCCGTGGTCTTGGACCATTCGTCGACGGCGACCGCGCCCGCCTTGTCGAGCTGGACGCCCGCCTTCTCGAGGCC
>DASQCX010000789.1:0-3452 GCA_035634455.1 Burkholderiaceae bacterium | reverse complement strand
TCAACAAGGTCTCGTCGGCCGTGCACCTGCGCTTCGACGTGCGCGCGTCCTCGCTGCCCGAGGGCGTGAAGGCGCGCCTGCTGGCGCTGCGCGACCACCGCATCACCGAGGACGGCGTGGTCGTCATCAAGGCGCAGACGCACCGCAGCCAGGACATGAACCGCGCCGAGGCGCTGCAGCGGCTGGCCGAGCTGGTGGCCTCGGTCGAGAAGCCGCCCATCAAGCGCCGCCCGACCCGGCCGACGCTGGGCTCGCAGCGCCGCCGGCTGGAGGCCAAGAGCGTGCGCTCGGCGGTCAAGGCAGGGCGGGGCAAGATCGACGCCTGACCGTCGAGTCGCCCCCGGGGCGCGGAACCCGACCCAAAACGCCCGACACTCGTCCGTGGTCATGGAGCGGACAGCCGGGATGAGGCAACATGTCCGGCTAAGGTTTCCGTCGTCAATCACCGGTCGCCCGACCCGCGAGGAGAACACATGCCCCTGGCCGCCAACGCGCCGTTCGCGCATACCCTGCAGACCTTCAAGACGCCGTCGGGCGCCGCCGGCCGCTTCCATTCGCTGCCGGCGCTCGCCGAGGAGTTCCCGCGCATCGCCCGGCTGCCGGTGTCGATCCGCATCGTGCTGGAGGCGGTGCTGCGCCACTGCGACGGCCGCCGCATCACGCCCGAGCACGTGCGCCAGCTCGCCAACTGGGCGCCGCGCGGCGAGCGCAGCGAGGAGATCCCGTTCGTCGTCGCCCGCGTGGTGCTGCAGGACTTCACCGGCGTGCCGCTGCTGTGCGACCTGGCGGCCATGAGAACCGAAGCGGCCAATCAACGGCAGAACCCGAAAACCATCGAGCCGCTGGTGCCGGTGGACCTCGTCGTCGACCACAGCGTGATGATCGACGACTACGGGCACAAGAACTCGCTCGACATCAACATGAAGATCGAGTTCCAGCGCAACAACGAGCGCTACAAGTTCATGAAGTGGGGCATGCAGGCGTTCGACACCTTCGGCGTCGTGCCCCCGGGCTTCGGCATCGTGCACCAGGTCAACCTCGAGTATCTGGCGCGCGGCGTGCACAAGCAGGCCGGCGAGGGCGGCAAGCCGCCGGTGTACTACCCGGACACCCTGGTGGGCACCGACAGCCACACCACGATGATCAACGGCCTGGGCGTGGTCGGGTGGGGCGTGGGCGGCATCGAGGCCGAGGCCGCGATGCTGGGCCAGCCGGTCTACTTCCTCACGCCGGACGTGGTGGGCTTCGAGTTCAGCGGCAAGCTGCGCGAGGGCGTCACCGCCACCGACCTGGTGCTGACCGTCACCGAGCAGCTGCGCAAGGCCAAGGTGGTGGGCAAGTTCGTCGAGTTCCACGGCGCGGGCGTCGCCTCGCTGTCCGTGCCCGACCGCGCGACGCTGGCCAACATGGCGCCCGAGTACGGCGCCACGATGGGCTTCTTCGCGGTCGACGAGAAGACGGTCGACTACCTGCGCGGCACCGGCCGCACGAAGGAGGAGATCGAGGCCTTCGAGGCCTACTTCCGCGCCCAGGGCCTGTTCGGCACGCCGGCCAGCGGCGCCATCGACTACAGCGAGGTCCTGAAGCTGGACCTCGGCACCGTCGCGCCCAGCCTGGCCGGCCCGAAGCGGCCGCAGGATCGCATCGAGATCGGCCACCTCGCCAAGAAGTTCGACGAGCTGCTGACCACGCCCGCCGCCAGCAACGGCTACAACCTGTCGGCCGACCAGGTGGCGCGGCGCGCCACCACCCCCAGCGGGCTGGAGATCGGCCACGGCGACGTGCTGATCGCCGCCATCACCAGCTGCACCAACACCAGCAACCCGAGCGTGATGCTGGCCGCCGGCCTGCTGGCCAAGAAGGCGGTCGCGGCGGGGCTGCGCGTCAAGCCGCACATCAAGACCTCGCTGGCGCCCGGCTCGCGCATCGTCACCGACTATCTCGAGAAGGCGGGCCTGCTGCCGGCGCTGGACGCGCTCGGCTTCGACGTCGCGGCCTACGGCTGCACCACCTGCATCGGCAACGCCGGCGACCTCACGCCGGAGATCAACCAGGCCATCGTCGACAACGACCTCGTGGCCGCGGCGGTGCTGTCGGGCAACCGCAACTTTGAGGCGCGCATCCACCCGAACCTGAAGGCCAACTTCCTCGCCAGCCCGCCGCTGGTGGTGGCCTACGCCATCGCCGGCAACGTCAAGGTCGACCTGATGACGCAGCCCGTGGGCCGCAACGCGAAGGGCCAGGACGTCTGGCTGGGCGACATCTGGCCCACCAGCGACGAGGTGCACGCGCTGATGAAGTTCGCGATGGACGCCGGCTCGTTCCGCGCCAACTACGCGCAGGTCAAGTCCAACCCCGGCAAGCTGTGGAACGACATCACCGGCGTCACGGGCCAGGTCTACGACTGGCCCAGGAGCACCTACATCGCGCGCCCGCCGTTCTTCGACGGCTTCACGCAGGCGCCCAAGGCCGCGCCGACCTCGGTCAAGGGCGCGCGCATCATGGCGCTGTTCGGCGACTCGATCACCACCGACCACATCTCGCCGGCCGGCTCGATCAAGGCCGACTCGCCCGCGGGCAAGTACCTGCAGGCCAACGGCGTGCTGCCGGCGGACTTCAACTCCTACGGCTCGCGCCGCGGCAACCACGAGGTGATGATGCGCGGCACCTTCGCCAACGTGCGCATCAAGAACCTGATGCTGCCGGCGCGCGCCGACGGCAGCCGCGTCGAGGGCGGCTACACGATCTACCAGGGCCCGGCCACGGGCGAGCTGCCGGCCGACAGCTCCAAGCCGGTGCCGATCTACGACGCCGCGATGGCCTACCAGTCGCATGGCATCCCGACGGTGGTGTTCGCCGGCGAGGAATACGGCACCGGCTCCAGCCGCGACTGGGCGGCCAAGGGCACGCAGCTGCTGGGCATCCAGGCCGTGGTGGCGCGCAGCTTCGAGCGCATCCACCGCAACAACCTGGTGGGCATGGGCGTGCTGCCGCTGCAGTTCAAGTCCGGCACCACCTGGTCCAGCCTGGGGCTGACCGGCAACGAGACCGTCGACATCGAGTGGCCGGCGCCGATCACGCCGCAGTCGGAGGCGACGCTGGTCATCCACCGCGCCGACGGCAAGAGCCAGCGCGTGCCGCTGACGCTGCGCATCGACACGCCGATCGAGGTCGACTACTACGCCCACGGCGGCATCCTGCCGTACGTGCTGCGGCAACTGCTCGCGGCCTGAGCGGGACGTCGGCCCCGCGAGCGCTGCTTGCGGGGCGAGTTCGTCGTACGGTCGGTTGCCGCTTCGCGCTGGCCCGCATTGCGCGAGCGGCAGGGCGGGCAGGGGCTCCGCTCGCCGGCTGCCGTGCGTCGGAATCCGGCCTGGACGGCGCGGATTCCGCGGGTTCCGTAGCTTCGACGTCCTCCGCGCGCTCGCCGTCGGGCCGCGTTCAACAGGCGC
>DASQCX010000788.1:0-3230 GCA_035634455.1 Burkholderiaceae bacterium | reverse complement strand
GACTACCTCGTGCGGCGCGACGCCGAGTGGATGGGCCGGCTGTACAACTTCCTGGGCCTGACCGTGGGCATCAACGTGCCCGGCCTGTCGCGCGAGGAGAAGCAGGCCGCCTACAACGCCGACATCACCTACGGCACCAACAACGAGTTCGGCTTCGACTACCTGCGCGACAACATGGTCTACGAGACCGCCGATCGCGTGCAGCGCGGCCTTAACTTCGCGATCGTCGACGAGGTCGACTCGATCCTGATCGACGAGGCCCGCACGCCGCTGATCATCAGCGGCCAGGCCGAGGACCACAGCGAGCTGTACGTGCGCATCAACGCCGTCGTGCCGGCGCTCAAGCGCCAGATCGGCGAGGAAGATCCGCGCACCCACGAAGGCGTCATCGAGCCGGGCGACTTCACGGTCGACGAGAAGGGCCACCAGGTCACGCTGACCGAGTCGGGCCACGAGCGCGCCGAGGAGCTGCTGGCGCAGGCCGGGCTGCTGGTCGAGGGCGCGAGCCTGTACGACCCGGCCAACATCACGCTGATGCACCACGTGTACGCGGCGCTGCGGGCCAAGCACCTGTACCACCGCGACCAGCACTACGTCGTCCAGAACGGCGAGGTGGTGATCGTCGACGAGTTCACCGGCCGCCTGATGACGGGCCGCCGCTGGTCGGACGGCCTGCACCAGGCCGTCGAGGCCAAGGAAGGCGTGGAGATCCAGAGCGAGAACCAGACGCTGGCCTCGATCACCTTCCAGAACTATTTCCGCATGTACGCCAAGCTCGGCGGCATGACCGGCACGGCCGACACCGAGGCCTACGAGTTCCAGGAGATCTACGGCCTCGAGACCGTGGTGATCCCCCCGAACAAGCCGACGCAGCGCAAGGACGAGCTGGACCTCGTCTACAAGACCGAGCGCGAGAAGTACGACGCGGTGGTTGAGGACATCCGCGACTGCGTCCAGCGCGGCCAGCCGGCGCTGGTGGGCACGACCTCCATCGAGAATTCCGAGAAGCTGTCCGCGCTGCTGCAGAAGGCCGCGATCCCGCACCAGGTGCTCAACGCCAAGCAGCACGAGCGCGAGGCGCTGATCGTCGCGCAGGCGGGCCGCCCGGGCGCGATCACCATCGCCACCAACATGGCCGGCCGCGGCACCGACATCGTGCTGGGCGGCAACGTCGAGAAGCAGATCGAGCACCTCGAGGCCGACGAGTCCATCGCGGCCGACCAGAAGGCCGCGCAGATCCAGCAGCTCAAGGACGAGTGGCAGGCGCTCAACGAGCAGGTCAAGGCCGCCGGCGGCCTGCGCATCGTCGCCACCGAGCGCCACGAGTCGCGCCGCATCGACAACCAGCTGCGCGGCCGCTCGGGCCGCCAGGGCGACCCGGGCGCGTCGCGCTTCTACCTGTCGCTGGAAGACCCGCTGATGCGCATCTTCGCGGGCGACCGCGTCAAGGCGATCATGGAGCGCCTGAAGATGCCCGAGGGCGAGGCCATCGAGGCGGGCATCGTCAGCCGCAGCCTGGAAGGCGCGCAGCGCAAGGTCGAGGCGCGCAACTTCGACATGCGCAAGCAGCTGCTCGAGTACGACGACGTCGCCAACGACCAGCGCAAGGTGATCTACCAGCAGCGCAACGAGATCCTGGAGGCCAAGTCGCTGGTCAACCAGATCGCCAACCTGCGCGAAGGCACGATGGAGGACCTCACGCGGGCCTTCGTGCCGGCCGAGAGCGTCGAGGAGCAGTGGGACCTGCCGGGCCTGCACAAGGCGCTGCTGGGCGAATACCTGCTGGACGTCAACGTCGCCGAGCAGGTCGAGAAGGCCGACTCGGTGTCCGACGAGGACGTCGTCGCGATGGTGGTCGCGGCCGCCAAGGCGGCGTTCCAGGCCAAACTGGACCTGGTCGGCGAGGAGCAGTTCACGCCGTTCATGCGCATGGTGCTGCTGCAGAACCTGGACACCAACTGGCGCGAGCACCTGGCCGCGCTCGACTACCTGCGCCAGGGCATCCACCTGCGCGGCTATGCGCAGAAGAATCCGAAGCAGGAGTACAAGCGCGAGGCCTTCGAGCTGTTCTCGCAGCTGATCGACACCGTCAAGACCGACGTCACCAAGGTGCTGCTGACGGTGCGCGTGCAGACGCAGGAACAGGCCGCCGAGGCCGCGCAGGCGATCGAGGACCGCGCCGAGCACGTCGGCAACGTGCAGTACACGCATCCGAACGAGGACGGCAGCGTCAGCCAGGAGGCGGCCGGGGCCCTGTCGGCCGCCAACCCGAACCTGCCGGATCGCCGCGTCGGCCGCAACGACCCGTGCCCGTGCGGTTCCGGCAAGAAGTTCAAGGAATGCCACGGAAAACTCGCGTGACACTCCGATGACGGTTCGCTGAACGCGGGCCGGAAACCAACGAAGCCGCATCGGCGCGCAGCCGGATGCGGCTTTGTCGTTCCTGAGCAAGCTTTAGGCCCGACAATCCGCCCCCATGGCCTTCGAGAAGAATTTCTTTCCGCGCCAGGTCGTCGAGGCCGGCAACCGCTGGGACTGGGCGCTGCTGCCGCTGGTGCTGGCCGCCCTCGTGCTGGCCGGGCTGGGCGGCGCGGGCATGACGCGGCCGTACCACCTGGGCGACCCGATCCCGCTGTCGCTGGATCCGCTGCAGCTGCCGTACTACCTGCTGCGCACGACGCTGCGCATGGTGATCGCGCTGGTGTTCTCGCTGCTGTTCAGCTTCGCGTTCGCAACCGCGGCCGCGCGCTGGCGTGCCGCGGAGAAGGTGCTGGTGCCGCTGCTGGACATCCTGCAGTCGATCCCCATCCTCGGCTTCCTGTCGATCACGGTCACCGGCTTCATCGCGCTGTTCCCGGGCAACCTGTTCGGCGTGGAATGCGCGGCGATCTTCGCGATCTTCACCTCGCAGGCCTGGAACATGGCGTTCAGCCTGTACCAGTCGATGCGCACGGTGCCGGTCGAGCTGCAGGAGGCGGCGCGCGTGTTCCAGCTGTCGCCGTGGCAGCGCTTCTGGCGCCTCGAGCTGCCGTTCGCGATGCCCGGGCTGCTGTGGAACATGATGATGTCGATGTCGGGCGGCTGGTTCTTCGTCGTCGCGTCGGAGGCGATCTCCGTCTCGGGCCAGAGCATCAAGCTTCCGGGCGTGGGCTCGTACATCGCGCTGGCCATCGAGCGCCGTGACCTCGCCGCGATCGGCTGGGCGATCGCCACCATGCTCGCCGTGATCC
>DASQCX010000787.1:0-2615 GCA_035634455.1 Burkholderiaceae bacterium | reverse complement strand
GCTAGGCGCCGCGCGGAGCGAGGCTCAATGCCTCGCGAGCACGGCAACGACGACCACAGGCGTTTTCGA
Organism: Burkholderiaceae bacterium; assembly: GCA_035634455.1. Classification (GTDB taxonomy): domain Bacteria; phylum Pseudomonadota; class Gammaproteobacteria; order Burkholderiales; family Burkholderiaceae_C; genus Scleromatobacter. The sequence goes on along the minus strand of DASQCX010000787.1, from coordinate 2,546 downwards.
GAGGATTCTTCAACGAACTTCCCAATCACGACACCAGCGGTGCGCGCGCCGGCCGAAGCGCGGGCTCGTCGCGCCAGGCGCTGTCCAGCAGCCCGCGGAGGGTGCTGTGATGGACGAAGCCAAGTTGAACGACTTCATGGGCAAGCTCGTGACGGACATGGGCGGCGCGGCGATCCTGGCCAACGTGATCCTCGGCGAGGAACTCGGCCTGTACCGGGCGCTGGCCGACGGCGCGGCGGTGACGCCGGAGCAGCTCGCGGAACGCACCGGCTGCAACGCGCGGCTGGTGCGCGAGTGGCTCAGCGGCCAGGCGGCCAGCGGCTATGTCGAGCACGACAAGGGCCGCTTCCGCCTGCCCGAGGAGCAGGCGATGGCGCTGGCGATCGAGGACTCGCCGGTCTACGTGGCCGGCGGCGCGTCGGTGCTGGCCAGCATGTACATGGACAAGGACAAGCTGGTGGCCGCCATGCGCGGCGACGGCGCGCTGTCCTGGGCCGACCACCATCCCTGCCTGTTCTCCGGCACCGAGCGCTTCTTCCGCCCGGGCTACCGGGCCCACCTGGTCGCCGAATGGCTGCCGGCGCTCGACGGCGTGGTCGAGAAGCTCGAGAAAGGCGCCAAGGTGGCCGACATCGGCTGCGGCCACGGCGCGTCGACCGTGATCATGGCCAAGGCCTATCCGAAGTCGAGCTTCCACGGCTTCGATTTCCACGAGCGCTCGATCGAGCAGGCCCGCCTGCGCGCGGAAGACGCCGGCGTCGCCGACCGCGTGCAGTTCACCCGCGCGACCGCGCGCGAGTTCCCGGGCGGCGGCTTCGACCTGGTGTGCTTCTTCGACTGCCTGCACGACATGGGCGACCCGGTCGGCGCGGCGCATCGCGCGAACGAGGCGCTGAAGCCGGACGGCACGGTGCTGCTGGTCGAGCCCTTCGCCAACGACGAGCTGGAGGACAACCTGAACCCGGTGGGCCGGCTGTTCTACGCGGCGTCGACCTGCATCTGCACGCCCAACTCGCTGTCGCAGGAGGTCAAGCTGGGGCTGGGTGCGCAGGCAGGCGAACGCCGGCTGGCGCACGTCTTCGCCGAAGCGGGCTTCAAGCACTTCCGCCGCGCGACCGAGACGCCGTTCAACCTGGTGCTGGAGGCGCGCAAGTAGGCAGCCGCCGCGCGCGACACGGTCGGCGGCACGCGCGGCCGCCGCCCCGCGAAGCCCGGGCCTCGCGCGCGTCGCCACGCACGCCGGAAGAGCGCGTCGCCCGGTGCAGGCGGTGCGGCGCGCGCCGGCATGGGCGGTGCCGCACCGCGGCTCTCGGGACGGCCCGTCCCGTCATGCGTAACACCGTGCAAGCGATGGCGCCGATGCCAACTCGGGCGCGGTCCGGCCCGTTTCGGCGGGCGAGAATGGCACGCATGAGCAGCGACTACAACAAGACTTGGCGCATCGGCCTGGGAATCTTCGCCGGCGTCGTCGTCGCCTGCGTCCTCGTGCGCGCCTGCGACAACGCGATGCGGCAGGAACGCATGGACCAGACCGCCGCCGCGGTCCGGCACGTGGCGGAGCTCCAGCAGCAGGAGCAGGCGGAGGCGCTGCGCCAGCAGCAGCTGCGGCAGGCCCGGGAACAGGCCGCGCAGGCGACCCAGGAAGCGGCGAGCCAGCAACGGGCAGCGCAGGTCCGCGCCACGATCCAGGCCGCGCAGGATGCCCAGGCGGATGCCGAGGCGCGCCGCGAGGCCGCCTGGCAGCGCGCCTACAAGCGACCGCCCGAATGCGATAACCCGCCCACCGACAAGGCCCTCGTGGAATGCAGCAACAAGACCCTGCACGCCCGCGAGCGGTTCGACGCCACCTACAAGCCTTGACACGACCCGGCTCGCGGCCGGCCGAGCCGCCGTCCGGCGCCGCGCATCGACCCGCGAAAACCACGGTTTCCGCGCGGTAGAACGCCCGGCATCCTCGGCGGCCGACGCCTAAAATCGGGGATCCCTCCGGCACGCCGCCGCCCCGCCTCAACCAGGCCGGGCGCGGCGTCCTTCCTCTGCCTGCCCGGCCGGCCACCCGCCCGCCGCGGCCGCCAACCGCGAAAGAGACTCCATGGACACCCGCACCTCCCCCGCCCGCGCCCGCATCGCCCGACTGCGCGAGGCGATGCACCGGCACGGGGTCGACGCGGTGCTGGTGCCGTCGAGCGACCCGCACCTGTCGGAGTACCTGCCCGGCCGCTGGCAGGGCCGCCAGCACTTCTCGGGCTTCACCGGCTCCATGGGCACGCTGGCGGTCACGGCCGACAAGGCCGCCGTGTTCGCCGACAGCCGCTACTGGACGCAGGCCGAGGCCGAGCTGCAGGGCAGCGGCATCGCGCTGGTCAAGATCCCCACCGGCGCCGCCACGCACCACCTCGACTGGCTGGCCACCGAGGTTCGCCAGGGCGGCGTCGTGGCCGTCGACGGCGCAGTGCTGGGCCTGGCCGCGTCGCAGGCGCTGCGCGCCCGGCTGGCCGCGGCCGGCGTCGCGCTCCGGACCGACGTCGACGTCCTGGGCGACGCCT
>DASQCX010000786.1:0-13219 GCA_035634455.1 Burkholderiaceae bacterium | reverse complement strand
CGGGTCGACACCTGCCGATCGCCGCGGCGCATAGCGGTCGTTCGATGGGAACGGCCGGCGGCACGCCGTTCAAGCGCCTTCAACCCACGCCTCGAAGGCCGGTCTCGGGCCGCCAGGCGCTACGTACGACTGGAACGCTTTGAGAGCCGACATCCCCGGCAGGCATCAGTCCGAGCCGGGCCAACCCTCGGGGAACACCAGACCGGACATCGCGGCGACAAGTCGGGAGGACTGCAGCCGCTTCATTGCCGACACCAGCGCTCGACGGGTAGCCGCCCGCGATGAAATCAAAGCACGAGGCCAGCCAGCGCTGCGACTGCCCGATCAGCCTGCAAATGACCGTAATGCTTCTCGATCATGGCGACGCTGGTGCCACTCAATTGAGCGACCGTCAGGAGATCAAGGCCTTCGCGTGAGACAAGGTCGGTGATGACGCTATGCCGCAACGTGTAGGCAGTCGTCTCTCGCGGCAGCTTGGCCGCAACCACTGCCTCCTTGATAGGCTTTTTCCAGTCGTCTTTCGCCCATCGCTTGCCGCTCGCACGGGGCAACAGGGGTGCGCTCGCCAACCTCTCCTTGGACGCTTCAGCAAAGAACTCCACGAGGTGCTTCGGCAAAGGGAGGCTGCGGTCATTTCCAGCCTTATCCTTGCCCACCGTGAGCACACCAACGCGCTTGTTGAAATTGCTGACGCTCAGGGCAGCCAATGCGCCCGGGCGAAGTGGCAGCAGGGCCATGCCGGTCAAGAAGCCGATCAGGTCTTCGCTAGCGTGCCTCAGCAGTTCCCGGCGTTGATCCCGGTCGAGGTACAGGGTACGTCGACCGTTGGCGCCCGCCCCTTGAGCAGGCCTGAGCGCGACGCGCCAGGCCAGGTCATTTGTGACGTGCCCGTAGTCAAATGCGAAGTTCAGCGCGGCCCGTAGCGCCGTCATATCCCGGTTCAACGTCGACAGGGCGCGAGGCCGCGTCACCTTGTCCGCCGAATGCGGATTGACGATGACCGGGGTACCAGCAATCCGCTTGCGCCACGCCTCCAGGGTTTCGCGCGTCAGTTTCGGCAGTTCGATTCGAGCCAACGTCCTGTCCGCATAGACCCATCTCTCGAAACGGGCCTCGATCTCGTCTCCCTTGGCGTTGCTCTTGCGATCGCGGATGTGCTTCACATAACTCTCGCAGGCAACCTTCACCGTGACGACCTGCGTACCACCACCCGCGCCGAGGTGCTTGAACCAGGCATCTGCGGCCATCTTGGCCGCTCCGAACCGATCAGAAGGGGCAAGGTGGTCGAACGCTCCCAGCGCGCGCTTGTGCGACTTCCGGGTCTCGCTGCTCGTGTACCGGGCGACCCACGCCCCTGCGCGGTCGCTGCTCATCTTTCGAAAGCCTAAGGCGCAACCCTGCATCAGGGTCATGTAGTACGGCTCCCGCCTGGTTGGGAGCTTGTCTCGGCCCGCTACGGTGGTGAGGTTGAACGTTGCCATCGCTGAAAGTAGGAAAAAGCATACCGCTTTTACCAGTGAACCGAGTAGGAAAATAGTAGGAAAACCTGTCCGGAATCTTGTGGGATCAACTGGGACTTACTTTCACGCATTTACCTATGAGAATGGAAATGATCAGCTTTTGTTGACGTCGCGCGAAATGCCACTTTTCTGCCCTCCGAAGGCAGGGGTCGGACGTTCGAACCGTCTCGGGCGCGCCATCTTCTTCATGTTCTCGCGGGACAAACGCGGGACAGTTGGCCCAAAGTGAATGCACTCCACCGATCAAATGGAGCGTCCATGGGAACCACCACGCACTTGGGCTGCCTCAGTTGCGCAGCGCAATGGCCTCGACGTACTGTTGCACCAGCACAGCCGGCGAGGTACCAGTGGACTCGCCATCCAGCAGCTCGGTCGCTTGCACGGCGAGCGGTAGCTGGCTGACCAAGAGACTAGCCTGTACCAAAGCCACCTTGGCAGTCCGTCCGTCCTTTCGAACCTCCCCGACAGCGGCGGAGTAGACGGCGAAACGGTCTTCGCCAAGCGTCGTCATGCGGGACAGGTCGAAGCCAACTTGACCTCCGACGCCCTTGGCCAGCTCCAGCACACGCTGCGACAACGCCTTGGCGTCGTACGGCTTGCCATCATTCATCATCCGAATGAACTCGGCCCTGCTGCGCGGATCAGTCCGCAGCACGCCGTGCGCCTTGACTACCGCAACGACCAACATCTTGCGGAATGCCTGAGACGTTCCTGCATCGAAAGCCGGGAGCTCCGAACATGGGGCCGAAATCACCAGGATCTCCATGGCGGCGCTGGCCATTTTCGCGCGGGCCTCGACGAGGTCTCTTTGTCGCGGCGTCTTCCCCAGGGGACAGTAATTTGGCATCGTGGGTATGTCGAGCGCACGCCCCAGGCGCATGTAGGGCTCGGCAATCGCCGACCTGGGCATCACTGCAAGAACCAAAACGAGCGCAAATGTGCACACAAGCATCTTCACGGCGTCCAACCTCCCTTTGTAGAGCACCCATTGTGCTGAATCACCAGCTCAGGTGGAGTGCCGCTCTCGATAGGGCATGAGCTTGCGCGGGACGATCGCGGGACAGCTCACTCCGGCTGGATAAAGTACAGAGGCTGCGGCACCGCAGGTGACGTGGCCGACAATCCGCCCTCCGAAGGCTGGTGTCGGACTTTCGAACCGTCTCGGACGCACCAGATCGATCAAGTCCTGAAGCCACCTCCGGGTGGCCTCTGTGCTTCTGGGGGGCCGGCAGCCAACCCCCCTTGTTTGCGTCCAACCAGCCTTTGACACCGGAAAAGTCCGGCCGGAACATCACTGGCCTGATGGACGCATCCGAGGAGCCGCGATGGCCAAGACGATCGTGTTCTGCGCCGACGGCACCTGGAACGGGCCCGACCAGGACGACCAGGTGCAGGACGGGCATGCGCCGACCAACGGCCAGGGGCTCCAGGCGCAGCTCACCAATGTCTGCAAGCTGTTCGCCTGGCTGTCGGGCGACCTGCAACCCAAGGGCGCGGCCTGGGGCGGCCTCGAGATGGAGAAGGTCCTCGTCGACGCCGCCACGGGGCAGCGCGTGCAGATCGCGAAGTACGTCCACGGCGTCGGCGATTCCACCAAGCTGCCGGACCGGATCGTCGGTGGCGCGTTCGGTGTCGGGGTCACGGCGCGGATCGCGCGCGGCTACACCTACATCTCGCGCAACTACGTGGCGGGCGACCGCATCGTCATCGTCGGCTTCAGCCGCGGCGCCTACACGGCGCGCGCGCTGGCCGGGCTGATCGCGGGCGAAGGGCTGCTCAGGCCCGAACTCGCCGCGGAGGGCGACGACACCCGTTTCGACACCGCCGCGGCCGCGTGGTATCGCTGGCGCTACGGCAGGGACAGCCTGTTCCAGAAGGCGCTCGACTTCGGCACCGAGCTGCTCGAATGGCGCTCGGCGTTCGGCAAGGCGAGGCAGCTCACGGCGGACTCCTTCGTGCCGGTGAAGATCGCGGCCGTCGCCGTCTGGGACACGGTCGGCGCGCTGGGCATCCCCACCTATCTCGGCAAGGGCATGTCCGACATCTTCCGCTTCTGCGACACCAGCTTGAACCCCAACGTCGCGCTGGGCATCCACGCGGTCGCGCTGGACGAGCAGCGCAAGGCCTTCGGGCCGACCCTGTGGGACGACGATCCGCGCATCGCGCAGGCGCTGTTTCCCGGCGGCCACTGCGACGTCGGCGGCGGCTATGCGGAGCACGGCCTGTCGGACGCGCCGCTGCTGTGGGTCGCCGACCGCCTGCGGCAAGCCGACGTCGGCCTGCGGTTCGCCGCGCAGCAACCGTGCGAAGTCAAGCCGGACTCCGGCAGCCTGCGGCACTGCGCCTGGGTCGAGGCCCCGGTGTGGGCCGGGCTGGGCCTGGCCGCGCGCGACTTCCCGGCCAGCCTGATCCTGGACGACACGGTGCGCCAGCGCATGAAGAACTACGGCACCGCGCCGGAAAACGTGGAGCGTGCGGCGCAGGACCCGAAGCGGCCGTACGCGCCGGGCAATCTTCCGAAGTCGCTCGCAGCGCCGGCGCCGGCGAGCCCGGCGCCCTGACCCCGGGGCCGCGCGGGCGTCTCCGGGTCAGAACGTCTCGGAGCCGTCCGGCTCGAAGTGCGGCACGGCGTTCATCTCGTGGCGCAGCTTCGACAGCTCCCAGTACATCCGCTTGCGCGCCCGGCTCTGGTTGCCGAGCGGCCGATGCTCGGCGATGCAGTGCCACGGGTTGTAGGACAGCCGGCGCGCGAACGCGATCTGCGCCGGCGAGTCGAAGGTCTGCCGCGGGAAGTGGATGGTCGCGACCGGGACGCGCGGCGACAGCTTCTCCGGCCACAGCACGCCGTTGTTCTCGATCGGCATGCGCCACGGGTCGGTCTGCACCTGGATGCGGAACTCGAGATCGACGTCGCCCTCGCGCAGCGCCTGCACCATCGCCTGGCGCAGGTAGTCGTCGGGCGGGCGCAGCGGCAGGCGCGGGATGGGCGTCCTGCGCGTCGTCGACGGCCACACCGAATACTGCATGGCCTGGCCCTGGCCCAGCAGGTACGGAACGCAGCTGAAATACGGCGCCTCGAACGGGCTGGACTGCGTCTTCACCCAGAGCCCCTGCATGATCAGGTCGAGCACGTGCGGGTCGGTGAAGTTGAGGAAATGGAAGATCGACGCGTTCTGCAGGCTGGCCTTCTGCAGGTGCGCGTTGGAGCGGATGTCCTGCGTCACGAAGGTGGGCGTGGAGACGCCGAACATGTCCTGCGTGAACTTCTCCTCGTCCATCAGCTTGGGGCCGGGCACGCCCATGAGCTTGATGCTGATGCTCATGAAGCCGACGTCGTCGATGTCCGGCGTCACGTACGGGCCGGGGCCGGAGAAGCGCACCCACGCCGGCCAGCGGCGCGGCTCGGCGAACACGCCGTGTCGCAGGTGCTCCGGCAATCCCTCGTGGACGATGAACTCGGCGCGCAGCACGCCCTGCGTCTTCGTGTTGCCGCCTCGCTCGAAGCCGCCCGGCTTCCACAGGCCGCTCATCTGGGCGCGGAAGGTCTCGATCACCGAATCGGTCAGCGCGTCCTCGTCGGGCAGCGCGCGCTCCTCGGCGAGCTTCAGGTCGTCGCGCGGGCGCCGTCGATTGATCCTGTCCGAGACGAATGCGGCGACGGCGTCGCGCAGGGTCGCGTCGAAGGCCGGGCGCACCCACGGGTCGATGCGGCGCTCGAGCTGGATCAGCCGCAGCGACGTGTCGGAGAACAGGTTCTTCCACCACGAGCCGGTGTTGGCCGGCGGCACCGGGCGGCTGGCGTTCGAGTTCGTCATCGTCACTCCACGAGGTAGCGCAAGGCACGCAGCCCCGGCAGGAAGAAGTAGCCGCCACCGCGCACCGTGACGAACTGCGGCAACCCGGACTCGCGGCGGTTCGGCTGGTCGTCGCTCGGGCGGGAGAACGCGTCGGCCGCCGCCACGCCGGGCGCAGCCGGACGCGTGCCGAGCAGCGGATCGACCTCGCCGCTGAGCCCGTCGAAATGCGCCGACGCGATCCAGGCGGCCTGCACGAACTCGAACTGGCGCGCGATGTTGGCGTTGAGCGCGACGAAGTGCAGCCCCTGGGTCGAGTCGGCCTCGACGCGGTATTCGCGCCCGCGCCGCAGCAGCCGATGGAGCCGGGCCGAGGCGACGAGGTCGCGCCGCCGCGCCGCCGCATCGAACCCCAGCGTGCGCACCAGCTGCGAGACGAGGCCGCCGGTGCCCGCGGGCATGTCCGCCGTACGCGGGTTGGCGCGGCGGACGTGCGCGCCCAGCGGGCAGCGCAGGCCGTCGGGGTCGGCGTCGAAGTCGAAGCGGTTCAGGCCGCGATCCGCGCAGCCGGCCAGCGGCTCGCCGCTCTTCGTGCGCCCCACCATCGCGGCCGCGAGCAGCTCGCCTTCGACGGCGTCGCCGTGCGTGGCCTCGGCGATCCAGCGCCAGAAGCCGGCGACGTCCTGTTCGAGCTGGCGCAGAACCAGGTAGCTGCCGTTGCGGCCGAGGTCGGCCTGGTCGGGCCGCTCCTCCGCGCGCGGCAGGAGCGCGCGCGGGTCGCGCTGCGGATCCAGCAAAGGCCGGTCGGTGTAGAGGCCGTACTCGTTGCGGTAGCCGAGCACGAACTCGCCCAGGCAGACCTCGTTGCCGTACGCGAGCACCTTTTCCTCGCCCATGCGGCGCGTGCCGTCCCAATCCATCGCCGGCTGCGAGATGCCGTCGGTGAAGCCGAAGGGTTCGATGCCGCCCATGTCGACGGTCGTCAGGCGCGCGACGGCGTCGAATGCCGGGGCGCATTGCGCCTGGATCTCGCGCTCGAACGCGGCCAGCGAGCCTGGCAGCGCATAGAGCAGCAGCAGCACGTGCGCCGCGCGTGGACCGCTGCCCCACGTCCAGCCTGCAGGGTCGTTCGCGCCGGTATCCCCGAGCCGGCGCGAGCGCTCGGGCAGGCCGGCGAGCCCCGAGACGAACTCCGGCGAGAACGCCGCCGCGATGTCGTCGGCCACGCCCAGGGCCGCCAGGCCTTCGGCGCTCAGCGCCACCTGCAGGACGGTCGCGGGTGGCGTGGACTGCGGCACCGCGCTCGCGACCGGCGCCTGCGCGAGCCACGCGCGCGCGGCCGCGCGGTCGCGCACGCGCAGCGCGAGGAACACGGACTCCACGTGGTGCTTGTAGCCGTAGCGCAGCAGCCCCTGGATGTCGTCGAGGTCGACGCGCGGCGTGGCCATCGTCAGATCAACCTCAACCAGGCGAGCGCGCTGGCGTCGCTGTCGGCGGCCGTGCGCAGGCCGGCGCGGATGCGGCCGGCGCGCTCGATGTCGGTCAGCGTGAGGCCGGGGTAGGCCTTGTACCAGACCTGCGTCGGGATCTGGTGCCGCCGCTGGTAGCGCTTGAAGTCCGCCTCCTTCTTCGCGCCGCCGAACAGCAGCCACGACGTGCGCGGCCAGCCGACGCCGTTGCTGAACACGAGGTTCAGGCCCCAGCCGACCTTGTTGATGAAGTCGTCCATGTAGGCCTCGTGGCCGCCGTCGTAGTTGCTCGCGAAGAACACGCGCGCCACGTCGTCGAGCACCACCCAGCGCGCGAAGTGGATGGTCTGGACGCGCGCCAGGTAGCCGCGGTGGAAGACGTGGCGGCAGCTGTAGGCTATGGCCACCAGGATCAGCTGGACCAGCACGCGCCGGAACCGGCCCGGCTTGACCGGCCCGATCGCCGAGAACTGGTTCGTCACGTCGAAGTCCTCGAGATCCTGCAGGGCGCGCAGCGCGGCCGGATCGGGCCGCGGACACCACTCGGGATCGCTCTTCTCGTGCCGGCGCAGCGCCACCAGCACGAACGGCAGCGCGAGCAGCCACAGCGGCGCGAGCAGCAGCGCGACGAGCGGCAGCACGACGAGATGGAGCAGGTTCCCGACCCACCACGCGAGCGGCGTCGGGCTCTCCTCGGTCAGCGCGAGGCGGCCGGCGCGCCGCTCGGCCTCCACGAAATCGACCAGCGCGCGGCAGCGCCGCTGCGCATCGCCGGCGGCCTCGAGCGGGCCGCGCGGCACGCGTTCGGCCAGCGCGCGCCAGAGCGCGTGTTCCTCGCGCACCCGGCGCACGGTGCGACCAAGGCGGCAGATGAAATTGACGGCGACCGGGCGGTCGTGCGCGCGCATCCACGCGAGGAGATCGGCGCCGTCCTCGAAGCCCTCGCAATGCCCGAAGATGCGCCGCAGCCCCGCGTCCGCGACCCGCGCGATGGCGGCGAGGCAGTCGGCGCCGGGCCCGTCGCAGTCGCCCATCAGCACGAGACGCGTCGGGATGGGCGTCGCGGCGACGCCGCAGACGGCCAGGTCGGCCTGGATCGCGTCGTCGACCACGACGAGCCGCGCGTAGTGCAGCGTCTCGACCGCGCCGAACGGCAGCACCGCGTTCATGGGGTCCGCGGTGCCGGGTCCGCGTTCATGGACTGCAGCAGTTCGCGCAGCGCCGCCTCGCGCCCGGGCGCGATCGTCGCGACGACCATGAAGCACGACTGCGGCGTCACCGCCAGCCTTCCGGCGTCAGAACTGCAGGCAGAAGTCGATCAGCCGGTCCTTCTCCCAGTAGACCTTGCCAAGATAGAAGCCCGGCCCGATCTGGCGGATCTCGTCGCGCACGTAGTGGGCGACGACGGAGGTGTCGGAATAGTCCAGCACGATGCACTCCTTGCCGTCGAGCCAGCTGTCGCCCTTGTACACGCGCGCCACGATGGCCTGGACGTGGAACAGCGTGATGCTGTTCTTGAGCAGCCCCTTCTGCGCGTCGAACACCTTGCCCTGCCAGCCGAACAGGTTGATCACCTCGGCGATGCTCTCGGAGTAGCGCGTGCCGGGCGCGATGATCGCCGTGCCCTTGGCCTGGCCGTTCGGGATGGGCCCCGCGGGGCTGGCGCGGAACAGGTCGTCGAGTTGCTGCTGCGTCATCTCCAGCAGTTGCGTCGCGGTATAGGCCATCGTGTCTCTCCCATGCGGTGGTGAAGCGGTCGACTGGCAGTTTGGGCATCGCATGGCCCAGCGTCAATGCGCGCGGGTGGCCGTTCTAGGGAGTCAGGTCGCGTCCTCCAGCATCACGTCCGCGGCCTTCTCGGCGACGATGTAGACCGCGCTCGCGATGAAGAAGCCGGGGATGCGCGGGAAGACCGAGGCGTCGACCACGCGCAGTCCCGACGTGCCGTGGACGCGGAAGCGGCTGTCGACGACGCCGCCCTGCTCGCGCGGGCCGATGGCGCACGAGCACGAGGCGTGGTGGCCCCAGGCGTTGTCGCGGACGTGGCGCGCGAGCGCCATGTCGGAGTCGATGCCGGGTCCGGGCGATTCCTCGGCCTCGACCACCCCGGAGCGCACGAGCGGGGCCATCACGCGGCGCACGAACTTGATGGCGTCGACCACGGCGCGCACGTCCTCGCCCGCCGGGTCGTCGTCGGCGGCGAAATAGTGGAAGTCGATCAAGGGGGTATCGCGCGCATCTGCGGAACGCAGGCGCACGGTGCCCGCGCGGTTGCGCGTGTGGGCCTTGAGCACGGCCCAGCTCAGGAAATCCGGATGATCCTGCAGCCACTTCGAATACCCCGGGAAGTAGCCCTCGAAGCGCGTGGGCAGGGCCATCGCGAAGACGTCCGGGTCGCCCGCCTGCGGGCCGAAGCGGCCCGCCAGGCCGATGGTGCAGCCGCTGGAGATATACATGCCGCCGCGCGGGCTCGCGTCCCACTCGCGCCAGGCCTCGTCGCCGCGCCGGAAGTGCGCGCCGCGCAGGCCGTCCCAGCGCCGCGGCATCGGGTGAGTCACCGCGACCTCGTAGCGATCCTGCAGGTTGCGGCCCACGCCGGCGAGGTCGACGCGCACGGCGATGCCGTGGCGCTGCAGTTCGTCGGCCGGCCCCACGCCCGACAGCATCAGCAGCTGCGGCGTGTTGAACGCGCCGCCGCACAGCACGACCTCGCGCCGCGCGCGCACTTGGCGCAGCTCGCCACCGTCCTGCGTCTGGGCGTGCGCGCGGTACAGGTGCGGCCCCTTGCGGTATTCGACGCCGACGGCGCGCTGGTGGTCGTCGAACAGCACGCGCGTGGCCAGGGCGTCGAGCTCGATGTGCAACCGGTCCGGATGATGCTCGCGCACGGCCAGCAGGCGCTCGCGGGCGCCCGTGCGCTTGTGGCCCGCGGTCGACAGCGGCGTGTAGCAGGCGCCCTCGAACGGCTTGCCGCCGAGACGCCGCGCGTTCGGGTCGCCGCGCCCGCGCAGCGCGCGCCACAGGCTGGACAGCGGCCGGCGCACCCCCAGCGTGACGACGGCGCTCGCGTCGACGATCAGACGCAGCATCGCGGAATCGAGGAACGCCTCCAGCGGCATCGCGCGCTCGACGTCCAGCCAGCCGCGCCAGCCGTGACCCAGCGGGTCGATGCCCAGCGCGGCCAGCGCGCGCCAGAACGGGCGATGGCGGCAGTTCTCGACGCGCTTCGCGTAGCGCCGCATGCGGCTCGCGCGCCAGCTCCTGTCGCCGGTGAGCGCGGCGATGCCGTCCCAGTCGGAGTCGTGCGGCAGCATGAAGATCATCGCGTTGTGCGCGGTGCAGCCGCCCAGCGTGGCGGCGCGCGGGTACAGCACCGTGCCTTCGCGGCTCTTCCAGTCGCGCGCCTGCTGCGTGGCGTCGGCGTAGTGGCGCACGCGGAAGTCCCAGCGCATCGCCGGGTTCTCCGACGCGAACGGGTGGAACGCGGGGACGTCGTGATCCTCGGGCATGCCGGGCACGGCCTCGGTGGGCGCGTCGCCGCCGGCCTCGAGCAGGAACACGCGCAAGCCGTGCTCGGCCAGGCGCGCGGCGAGCGTGCCGCCGCCGGCGCCGGAACCGACGACGACGACGTCCCAGTCCTGCTCGTGCGCGGCGACCATTCGGTGGCTAGAACGTCTTCAGGAACTCGATCAACGCGCGGCGGTCGTCGTCGGTCAGCTCGGGTTCGTGGCCGAAGGACTTCTCGTCGGCGGACAGGCCGTCCTGCTTGTTGAACTGCGTGGTGCCGAAGTAGTGGCCGCGGTTGACGACGAGGTCGGGGCACTTGCTGAGCTTGAGCAGGCGCGGGCCGAGGTTCCTGAAGGTCTCCATCAGCTGGTCGTCGGTGGCGTTGTCGGGCGCCTTGAGCAGGTCGGCCTGCAGTTCGAGCGCGAGCGCGGAGATGTTCTCCAGGCGCTGGCCCTCGCCGAGGTTGGTATCGGTCTCCGACGGCAGGATGACGTTGGACAGCAGCCCCACCGGCACGCCCTTGGGGATCTGGTCCAGCGTGACGTCGCCGCCGGTGTCCACCCACGATGGGATGAAGCGATGCAGGCCCTGCAGCGGCCGCAGCGCGTCGGGCAGGTAGCCGGCCGGGATGAAGATGCGGCTGCGCTGCGTGGTGCGGTCGATGGTGCCCAGCACCTTGTCGCCGAAGACGGCGTCGCGCTGGCGCTTCTCGGGCCACAGCATCTGCTCGATGGACGCGTCGAACATCTTCATGCGCGCCGCCACCGACGGGTCGGTGGTAAACGTTCCGACGCTGTTGTTCAGCAGGTAGGGCGCGGTCGACCACACGCTGATCAGCGACGGCACGCGCGTGTAGCCGCGCCCGCCGGCGGGCATCGGGTAGGGCATGGGGTCGCCTGTGAGCGGGTTGGTGATCGTGATGGTACCGATCGAGGGCAGCTCCTTGTAGCTCTGCGACGAGAAGTTGTCCCAGATGTTGCCGCCGATCGCGTTCGTGGCGAGCGGGCTGCAGGCGTTGGTGCGCAGCAGCGTGGCGGGGATGCGCGCGTCGCTGGACAGGTAGTTGTGCTCTAGGAAGTCCGGCGCCTGCACGACGGCGCGCATCGCAGCCTTGTAGGCGTCGGTCTGCGTGTATTGCCAGTAGCGCCTGAAGCAGCCGAGGTAGTTCGCGCCGGCGCAGGCCTTGGCGTTCAGGTCCAACGACGCCGGCAGCGGCGGCGCCTTGCTCGAGTGGCAGCGGGCGCAGGTGTTGGCGAAGACGTCCTTGCCGTGCGCCAGCAGCGCCGGGTCGGCCTTGAGGTAGTCGCTCCCCCCTGGGGCATCCTTCAGCCGGTCGGGCTGCGCGGCCTTCAGGAAGAACAGCGCGGTGTCGTAGGTGCCGGCCTCGGTCGCCTTCCAGTAGGCGGAATTCTTCTCGGCGGTGGCGATGGTGATCGGCGTGATGTGCTTGCCGCCGACGACCGCGTTGAAGTGCAGCAGCCATTCCTCGCTGAACAGGCCGATGTTCAGGTATACGCGGTTGAGCGCGCCCAGCAGGCCCACGGAGTCGGCGCCGTCCTTGAGGACGTGCGGCGTCTTGACCTGGTCGGGCGCCGTGAAGAAGCCCTTGAGCGCGTCGGGCGCGCCGGGGTACTGGTTGAACTGCTTGTTGTCGAGGCCGCCGCCGGCGAGCTTCTCGTCGCCGATGCGCGCCGCCATGCCCATGCGCGACGGGAAGTCGTAGACCGCGTTCATCGTGCGCGGGTTGTTGATGCCGTCGGTGGAGATCAGCGAGGTGTCCATGCTGCCCGGGCGGAAGGTGTGCGCCAGCTGGTACATGAAGTTGCGCTGGCCCTCGGGCTTGCCGGAGTTGACGATGAACAGGCGGTCGACCCACATGTACTGCGCGCCCACCGACGAGCTGAGGTTGGCCCATTGCGGCGCGGCCGGGTCGGCGGGCGGATGGATCGGGCTCGGGCCGACGTGGCAGAAGCCGCAGGACATGCCCACGCGGTACGGCCGCACGAGGTCCTTGTCGTTGTAGTAGCTCGGGTCGGTGTAGTAGCGCTTCGGATCCCAGCGCGCCGCGGCCGCCTCGTCGAACTTCGGATTCGGGAACAGGCGCAGGCCGGCGATGCCGCTGGCGTAGCCGTAGAACGAGCCGACCGGCAAGGTGCTGCCATCGGGCATCTTGGCCGCGCCGCGGGCGCCGATCTTCACGCCGGGGTACTTGGCCTCGTTCTCGAACGGGTCGGCCGGGCAGTCGGCGCGGCGCTGGTCCAGCCACAGGCCGAAGCGCTTGGGGTCCGGCCCGGTCGCGGCCTGGAAGCAGGGCTCGTTGACCAGGCCGAGGTTGTTCCAGCGGTTGGCGCGCGTGAAGCCGAGCTCGGGATGCGTCGACACGATCTTGAGCAGGTCGAACGCGCCGAAGGTGGTGGTGGTCAGGCCGTCCCAGAAGCGGTCGTTGCCGCCGCTCCAGACCAGCCACATGTTGCGGCCCTTGATCTCGTCGGGCGTCAGCGCGACGCCGTTGTCCATGTCGGCGAAGTAGTTCTCGTCGGCGTGCGGGAAGGACTCCGCGGTGCGGCCCGCCTGCATCGCCTCGTCGAGCACCTCGCCGGCCTTGGGCCCGGAGTGGCAGGCCGTGACGGCCACGATCGCCGCCGCGACGGCGAGCCCCGCCGCGGCCAGGGTCCAACGGAAGCGCGAGTGCTTGGGCATGCTGTCTCTCTCCAGACCGGAAACCTCGGGCGACGCGCGCCTCACGGCCCGCGCGGACGTGGAAATCGACTATAGGCGCGATGGTCGCGACCGGCACCCCCTACGTTGCGGGTGCCTCGCGACGAGGGAGGCCGGGTGCGCCGGTGCGGCGATTTGTCCGATCAACTTATCGGTCAGCCGGTGCGCTCGACCGCCAGCAGGCAGGCCGCGGACGTCTGGCCATCGAGCG
>DASQCX010000785.1:0-3131 GCA_035634455.1 Burkholderiaceae bacterium | reverse complement strand
TCAACAAGTCGCACGCCGCCGCGTACTCGCTGCTCGCGTACCACACCGGCTGGCTCAAGGTCCATTGCACCGCGGAGTTCTACGCGGCCAACATGACCATCGAAATGGGCGACACCGACAAGCTCAAGGTGTTGCTGGTCGACGCCAAGCAGTTCGGCATCGCCTTCACGCCGCCCGACGTCAACATCTGCGTGCACCGCTTCGAGCCCGCGCCGGGGCGCGAGGGCGACAAGCTGATCCACTACGGCCTGGGCGCCGTCAAGGGCACCGGCCAGGGCGCGGTCGAGGCCATCGTCGCGGCGCGCGAGGGCCGCACCGAGCAGAGCGACGTGGCGCGCCCGTTCACCAGCATCTTCGACTTCGCCAAGCGCGTCGATCGCTCGCGCGTCAACAAGCGCGTGGTCGACGCGCTGGTCAAGGCCGGCGCCTTCGATGCGCTGCACCCCGACCGTGCCAGCACGCTGGCCAGCGTCGGCCTGGCCTTCGAGTGGGCCGACGCGCAGGCGGCCAACGCGCAGCAGGGCGGCCTGTTCGACTTCGGCGGCGGCGACGAGCACGGCGCGTCCACGCAGGAGCCCGCGCTGGTGCCCACCGAGCCCTGGAGCATCCGCGAGAAGCTCACGCTGGAGAAGACCGCCATCGGCTTCTACCTGTCGGGCCACATGTTCGACCAGTACGAGCCCGAGGTGCGCAAGTTCTGCAAGCGCCGCATCGCCGACCTGATCGACTCGCGCGAGCCGCAGGTGCTGTGCGGCATCGTCAGCGACCTGCGCATCATCAACGGTCAGCGCGGACGGGTCGCCATCTTCAAGGTGGACGACCGCTCCGAGGCGATCGAGGCGGTGGCCAACGAGGAACTGCTGGACGCCAACCGCGACGCCCTGCGCGACGACGAACTGCTGGTGGTGCAGGGCAAGGTGCAGCCCGACCGCTTCACGGGCGGCCTGCGGCTGAACGTCACGCAGATCTGGGATCTGGCCGCCTCGCGCGCCCGCTTCGGCCGCTACCTGTCGGTGCAGGCCGACGGCAACATCGGGCCGCTGACGGAGCTGGTCAAGCAGTGGCCGGCGAAGCGGGCCGTCACGGAGCACGGCGAGTCCGTGCAGGGCCTGGGCGTGCGCGTCAAGGTGCGCACCCCGGGCGCCGCCGCCGAGCTCGACCTCGGCGACCAGGGCCGCTTCTGGCCCAGCGACGACGCGCTGGCGCGCTGGAAGCAGATCATGCCGACGCAGCCGCCGCAGGTGGTTTACGACTGAACGCGGGAGTTCGGCGGCTGTGCCTGCGCAGGAAGGCACCGGTGCCGCATCGGCGGGGCGAACCGCCGATCGGGCGGCCATCTGCGCGGCGCTGCCGAGCGTCCTGGTTGCGCTTCGTGAGCCGATTGTTGCTGGCCTTTACGCGCCGCACTGACAACTTTCACCAAGCTGACCGCGTTGATGAAGGGCACCCCATTTAACATGGAGACCCTCATGAAACGCCATCTCGTCGCCGCCGCCGGCTTCGCCCTGTTCGCCGCCTCCGGGCTGGCGAATGCGGCGTCGTGGTCGGTGTTCGTCGAGCCGGGGGTCTACGGCCGCGTGGCGATCGGCGGCTATGCCGAACCGCCGGTGGTCTATGCGCCCCAGCCGGTCATCGCCGTGGACAACGGCTACGGCCAGGTCGTGGCGGAAGTGGTCGACACGGCCTACGCCACCGACCAGCCGCCGGTGTACCTGTGGGTGCCGGACTACCAGCGCCTGCACTGGGCGCAGTACTGCCGCGACTACGGCGCCATCGGCGTGCCGGTGTACTTCGTCGACGACGGCTGGTACCGCGCCAACGTCATGCGCCGCAACTGGACGCCCGAGCAGCGTTCCTGGTCGCAGCAGCAGTGGCTGGAGCACGATCGCCAGGCGCGCGACCGCTACGAACGCCAGCGCTTCGAACAGCAGCGCTACGAGCAGCAGCAACGCTGGATCGCGCAGCGCGAGTGGTACGTCCAGCAGCAACAGCAGCAGGCGAATGCGAACCGCGACCAGGCCGACGGCCAGAACCGCAGCCGCTGGGGCTCCGCGCCGGGCTTCGTGCCGACGCAGGCCAACCCGGGCGCGCGCTCGCAGCCGGGCGGCGGCCAGTGGCGGCAGGCGGGCGGCGGTTATGCCGGCGGCGCGGCCTATGCAGGCAACGCCGGCCAGCAGGCGGCGGCGTCGCAACCGAATGGCGGCGGCCGCGGCTGGCAGGGCGGAGCCGGACAGTACACCGGCGAGCGCGGCAGCGACGAGCGCAGCCAGGAGCGCGGCGACCGCGAGGAACGCCGCGGCAGCGCCGAGCGCCACGGCGGCTTCGAGCACGGGCGCAGCGGCGGCGGTCGCGATCACTGATCGCTGAGTCGGGCCCGGCTGGGGCGGATCGCGTCGGGTCGGCCGGGTCGGGTCGCGCGCGAGGGCATGTGTCACGCGCGCGCTCGCACGGCCGCGTGCTCGCCCGCGCACCGTCGCACCGGCGCCAACCCGCGTCGCCCCCGCTATCCCGCGTGCGCGCCGTCGCGGATACTGCGCCCATGCAGGCTGCATCCACCACTGGCTTGATCCTCACGGGCGGCGGCGCTCGCGCCGCCTACCAGGTCGGCGTGCTGCGCGCCGTGCATCGCATCCGGCGCGAGGCCGGGGCGCCGCCCGGCAACCCCTATCCGGTGCTGGCCGGCACCTCGGCCGGCGCGCTCAACGCGGCCGCGCTGGCCACCGACGCCGACGACCCCGACGCCGGCATCGCCAAGCTCGTGCGGGTGTGGGAGAACATGCATGTCGAGCAGGTCTATCGCACCGACTCGTTCGGCGTGATCCGCACCGGCGCGCGCTGGCTCACGATGATGTCCATGGGCTGGGCGATCGCGCGCATGCGCAAGCTGCGTCCGCGCTCGCTGCTGGACAACGCGCCGCTGCACACGCTGCTGGCGGAGATGATCGACCTCGACCGCATCGAGCGCCTGATCGCCGACGGCCACCTGAGGGCGCTGGCGGTGAGCGCGTCCAGCTACACCTCGGGCAGCCACGTCACGTTCTACCAGGCCGAGGCCGAACACGCGCCATGGATACGCTCCAACCGCCTCGCCGTGCAGGGCCCGCTGACGATGGCGCACCTGCTCGCGTCGG
>DASQCX010000784.1:0-10847 GCA_035634455.1 Burkholderiaceae bacterium | reverse complement strand
CTCGGGCGCGGCCGGGCCGGCGAAGCCCCAGGCGGCGACCTTGCTGTTCTCGGGCCCGTCGACCGCGACGCCGATGTCGCGCACGCGGATCGGCGCGCCGTTGCGCCAGGCCAGCACCATGTCGTTCCACGGCGCGGCCTTCAGCAGCTGGTCGTTGGTGTAGACCGTGAAGCTCTGGTTGCGGCCGTCGATCGTGCCCTTGGGCTGGTTGACCGACATCGTGCCGATCACCGTGCGCACCTCCTCCAGGCTCATGCCGAGCGCCGCCAGCTTGGCCGGGTCGACCTGGATGCGCACCGCCGGCTTCTGCGCGCCGCCGATGCGCACCTGGCCCACGCCGGAAATCTGCGAGATCTGCTGCGCGAGGATGTTGTCCGCGTAGTCGTTGACCTGGATCAGCGGCAGCGTCCTGGACTGCACCGTCAGCAGCATGATCGGCGAGTCCGCCGGGTTGACCTTGCGGAAGGTCGGCGGGCTCGGCAGGTTGGCGGGCAGCTGGCCGGTCGACGCGTTGATGGCCGCCTGCACGTCGAGCGCCGCGGCGTCGATGGAGCGGTTGAGGTCGAACTGCAGCGTGATCTGGGTCGAGCCGATGGCGTTGGTCGACGTCATCTGCGACAGGCCGGCGATCAGCGAGAAGTTGCGCTCCAGCGGTTGCGCGACGTTCGACGCCATCGTCTCGGGACTGGCGCCCGGCAGGTTGGCCGAGACCTGGATGGTCGGGAAATCGACCTGCGGCAGCGGCGCGATCGGCAGCAGCGGGAACACCGCGATGCCGACCAGCAGCAGCGCGAGCGCCAGCAGCGTCGTGCCGATGGGCCGCTTGATGAAACCGGACGAGACGCTCACCGGTGCGCTCCCGAGGCCGCGGCGGCGGCCGAGGCGGCCCGGGTCACCTCCGTCACCTGCACGCCCGGCTTGAGCTTGTACTGCCCGTCGACGACGACGCGCGCGCCAGCGGCCAGGCCGGACGTGACCACGGCGATGCCGTCCTGGATCTGCGCCAGCGCGATCACGCGGCTCTGCACGGTCTTCGTCGCGTCGTCGACCACGTAGACGTAGACGCCGTCCTGGCTGCGCTGCACCGCCTGGTCGGGCACGGTCAGCGCCTTCTCGCGCGTGCCCAGCACCAGGCGCACGTTGACGTACTGGCCCGGCCACAGGTCGTGCCGCGCGTTCGGGAAGCTCGCCTTGAGCTGCACCGTGCCCGTGGCGGTGTCGATCTGGTTGTTCAGCAGCGTGAGGGTGCCCGTGCCCAGCAGGCGGCTGCCATCGCGCGCGAGGGCCTGCACCACGATAGTCTTCTTCGAGTCGAGGGCGTGGATCGTCTCCTGCACCGCGTCGTCGGGCAGCGTGAACAGCACCGAGATCGGGTCGATCTGGTTGATGACGACCAGGCCCGACGCGTCGGCCGCGTGCACGATGTTGCCCGGGTCGACCAGGCGCGCGCCAGTGCGCCCGCCGATCGGCGCGGTGATCGTCGTGAAGCCCAGCTGCACCTGCGCCGCGTTGGCCGCCGCGTCGTCGGCCTTGACGCTCGCGTCGAGCTGGTTGACCAGCGCCTTCTGCGTGTCGAGCTGCTGCTGCGTGGCGGCGTCCTGCGCGATCAGCGTCTCGTAGCGCTTGAGGTCGGCGCGCGCGTTGGCGAGCGTGGCCTGGTCCTTGGCCTTGGCCGCCTGCGCCTGCTGCAGCTGCGCCTGCAGCGTGCGCGGGTCGAGCTGGGCCAGCAGCTGGCCCTTCTTCACGTCCTGGCCTTCGGTGAACGCGACCTTGTCGAGCTGGCCGTCGACGCGCGCCTTCACCGTCACCGAATACGTCGGCGTGACGGTGCCGATGCCGCTGCGGTAGATCGGCACGTCCTGCTGCTTGACCAGCGCGGTGGTGACGGCCACGGGGCCCTGGTCGTGCTTGCCCTTGGCGTTGTCGGCGGCTTTGGCCGGCCGGCCGACAGCCCACAGACCGGCGGCGAGCACGGCGGCGGCGGTCGCGGCGAAGGCCCAGGTGCTGCGGGCGCGGGGAGAGAGGATGCTCATGGCGGTTCGGCTCATTGCGGCTGCGCGGGGTTGGCCGCGACAGCGGTGGAATCGGTGGCGCTCCAGCCGCCGCCGGTGGCCGCGACGAGCGAGATGCTGGCCGCGACGAGGCGGCCGCGCAGCTGCAGGGCGCTGCGCTGGTTGGACAGCGACAGCGCCTGCGCCGTCACGACGTTGAGGTAGCTCAGCGTGCCCACGCGATACTGCGCGAGCGCCGACTGCTCGGCCTGCTGCGACGAGCGCACGGCCTGGTCCTGCAGCGTCGCCTCCTGGTCCAGCAGGCGCAGCAGCGCGAGCTGGTCCTCGACCTGCTGGAAGCCGTCCAGCACCGTCGCCTTGTACTGCGCGACGGCGGCGTCGTACGCGGCCTCGGCCTGCGCCGTGCGGGCGCTGCGCAGGCCGCCGTCGAAGATCGTCTGCGCCAGCGCGGCGCCCAGCGACCAGACGCGGGCCGGCGCGTCGAACAGGCTGCCGAGCGCGGCGGCGCTGAAGCCGCCGCTGGCGCTGAGCGTCAGCTGCGGGAAGTACGCGGCCCTGGCGACGCCGATGTTGGCGTTGGCCGCGGCGGCGCGGCGCTCCGCGGCGGCGATGTCGGGGCGATGTTCCAGCAGCGCCGACGGCAGGCCGGCCGGGGTGGCGGGCATCTTCAGCGCGAGCGGCTGGTTCGCGGGCGCCGCGGCCAGCGCGAACTGCGCCGGCGCGCGGCCGGTCAGCACCGCGATCGCGTGCTCGAGCTGCGCGCGCGTGGCCTCGAGGTCGACCGCCGCGGCCTGCGCCTGCGCGAGCTGCGCCTCGGCCGACGACACGTCCGACTGCAGCGCCACGCCCGCGTCGTGCTGCGCGCGCGTCAGCTTGACCGACTTCGCGTAGGCCTCGACGGTGGTGGCGTAGAGGTCGCGCTGCTGGTCGGCGACGCGCAGCTGCAGGTAGTCCTGCGCCAGCGTCGTCTGGATGCTCAGGCGCGCGGCGGCGAGGTCGTCGCCGCTGGCCTGCGCGCTCGCGTTGCCGCCCTCGAGCGTGCGGCGCACGCTGCCCCACAGGTCCGGCTCCCAGCCCGCGGCCAGGCCCAGCGTGTAGCCATCGCCGGTCTTGACGCCACTGGTGTTGGTGCGGGCGCGCTGGGCGCCCGCGTCGATGCCCAGCGACGGGAACAGCCCGGCGCGGTCGGCGTCGGCCAGCGCCCGGGCCTGGCGATAGGTGGCCTCGGCCTGGCGGACGGTCTGGTTGGCCTGGCCGGCGTCGGCCTCCAGGCCGTCCAGCACCGGATCGCCGTACGCCGTCCACCACGCCAGCCCGCTGGCGGCCGGGCGCGGGTCGGCCGGCTTCCAGCCGCCGGCTTCCTTGTACGCGTCGGGCACCGGCAGCGTGGGACGCACGTAGTCGGGCCCGGCGGCGCAGGCCGACAGCAGCGCGGCGGCCGCCAGGGCGAGCAGGGAAGGACGAGGAGACATGGCCGGCGGGCGAAGACGGACTTCGAGGATGAGGGGGACAGGCTGCACTCTAGCCCCGCCCGCGGGACCCCACGCTGTCCGAAAAATGACCGTTTTGTCAGTTTCGCGGCCGCCGGCCGGCCACCGCGCGCCCTCGGCCGGGCAAGGCGCAAGCCCCGCTCAGAACGAGTACGCCAGCCGCAGCGCGCCCCAGTGCCGGCCCTGCACCGTGATCGGCGCCGACAGGTCCTTCATCAGCACGCGCTGGCCGCCGCCCATGTCGCGGCGGTAGGTCTGCAGCAGGAAGCGGCGCTGGTTGCGGCCCGCGGCCACGCCGGTGCGGTCGTTGAAGATGCGGCGGTTGCGCGCGTTCGCCGCATTCCACACCGGGTCGGCGCCCTGCGGCTGCGAGAACTTCAGGTTGTGCGTGGGCAGGTAGCCGTTGCGGTCGACGGCCGCGCAGAACACGACCTTGGGATCGAACGCGAGCAGCTCCTCCTGCACCGGCGGGAACAGCTCGTCGGTGAGCGCGACGAAGCGCGTCGTCACCTGCGCCGGGTTGCTGCCCGGCACCGGCTGGTACTTCTCGTCGAACAGGTCGGCCAGCGAGATGCGCCCCGACGCCACCGCCTGCTCCAGCGCCGCCGACAGCCGCGCGGCGCCGCGCTGCACGGCCTCGATGAACGGCGTGTCGGGGGTGACGGCGCCGCAGTCGTTGGTGATCTCGGCCAGCGCCTCGGACGCCTGCAGGAAGCTGCGCGTGTTGCCGTTGACGCGCCGCAGCGTCTCCGCGTTGGCCGCCACCGACGCGGCCACCGTGCCCACCTCGGACGCAACGCCCTGGCAGGTCTGCAGGTTGCGCTGCGTGGCCGCGACGATCTCGTCGACGCTCGCCTCCACCTGCGCGAGCGCCAGATGGAAGGCGCTGTGCTGCGCGGCGTCCTTGTTCTCGGTGATGCTGGCCGCCAGGCTGGCGATGCGCGCGTCGAGCTGCGTCACCGTCGCCATGATGAGCTTGGACGACTGCTCCACCTTGGCCGCCAGGTCCTTGACCGCATCGGCCACGACCGCGAAGCCCGCGCCCGCCTCGCCGGCGCGCTTGGCCTCGACGGTGGCGTTGAACGCGACCAGCCGCGTCTGCAACGCGATCTGCGTGATGTCGGTGGCCGCGGCGGCGACGTCGCGCAGGGAGGTCACCACGCCCAGCACGCCCTCGCCGACGTGCGCCACCGCGTCGCGCGCCTGGCCCATCGCGACGCGGCTCGCCTCGCCGCTGGCCTCGATCGCGCGGTTGGACTGCACCATCGCCTGCATGTCGGTGGCCAGCTGCCCGATCTCGGTGACCTGGCGGTTGCCGGACGCGACGACGTCCTCGATCGTGCCGTCCAGCTCGGCGGCGCCGCGCCCGAGCTCGGAGGCCTTGCCGGCGATGTCGCGGATCGCGCCGCTGAAGTCGGGGCCGGCCTGCGTCGGAGGCGTGGCCGCGGGCGGCGGCGAGGGCCGGCGATTGAACATTCGGTCTCCTGGTTCGCCGCATGTTGCAGCGGCGCTATTCGTTCTGGTCGCGGCCAGTATGCAAAGGTTGCCGGCCGGCGGCAAGGCGAAATCCAGGCACTTTGTCGCGCAGTTGTCAGAGCTGCAGCCGGATCTTGCGGGTGATCAACGCGGTTGCTCCAAGAACGAACAGTGCGAACACCGCGCAGAAGCCGACGCCGAGGACGCCGTGGTTCAACGCGTCCGGGAGGCCGACGTGGAACGCGTCCTCGACGCCGACGACCACGAACGGGATCAGATAGGCCACCAGCGGCTGCGCAGCCACGGGCGCCAGCCAGCGTGTCCAGCGGTCGTGCCCGCGCAGGTCGACCAGCGCGTGGAGCGCGGCGAACAGCGCGATGCAGATCGCCGCCGAGTACAGGCACCAGGTGGGCGAGGCGTAGATCTTGGAGATCGTGTACGCGGGCCGCAGCCAGGCGCCGGCGGCCACGCAGGCGGCAATCAGAAGCGCCGCCTGGGCGAAGCGGCGCAGCGGCGCGGTCTCGTCAGGCCGTGCCAGGAAGACGAGGCTGGTGACGACGCCCAGCAGCGTCAGGGAGGTCTCGCAGACCAGCCCGCCGCAGTCGGTCAGGTCCGCCCAGTTCGGGTACGCCGTGGCCGGAAACGCGTGGCACAGCGCATAGAACGCGATGCACGCCGCGGTCGCGAGCAGCAGCACCGCGACGCGGGCGCACCCCGCGAGGTATACCGACGCCGCGATCAGGTACGACCAGCCGATCAGGCCGAGGATGCCCCACCACTGGTGCGTCATCCAGGCCTTGCCGTCGGGCCCGCCACGGTAAGCGCAGCTGAGCGCCAGCAACCCCAGCACGCCGACGGCGCGCCAGCCATTGACGCCGCCGACCTCCGCGCGGCCGTACACGCCCCAGATCAGGAACGCGCACAGGTACAGCCCCAGCGACCACCAGCCCATGTTGAACGGCATCGCCGCCGGATTGAAGCCGTCCTCGGCGTTGACCATGAAGAACCCGAGCAGGATCAGGCCGAGCGAACGCGCGAGCACGTGGCGCTGCAGCGCGGCGCCGTCGTCGCCGCGCGCCTGGCGCTGGTTCAGCGCGAACGGGATCGACATCCCGACGATGAACAGGAACGCCGGGAACACGACGTCGACGAAGCTCATCGCGTCGGCGTCGGCCTTCATGTGGCGCGCCCACTGCGGCACGCCGCTGACACCGGCCAGCTGGTTGACGAAGACCATCACGAGGATCGTGAGGCCGCGGAAGGCGTCGATCGACGCGATGCGTCGGCGGGACAGGGCGATGATCACGTGGGTCGTTCCAGGTTTGCCCGCGCGCGGGCGTGACGTGCGCGCGGGAGGCTCACAGCGAGTACTTCAGGCCGAGGTAGAACTGCTTGCCGTTGTTGTAGATGGCCGCGGGCATGTCCTTGCGGACGACGTACTGGCGCGCGAGTTCGCCGGTGAGGTTCTTCGCGTCGAACGACAACGACAGCTGGTCGGTCAGCTTCCAGTTGATCGACGCCGAGACGTCGCCCGCGCCCGCCACGTACTGCGGCAACGCGCTCACGATGCCGGTGAGGAAGTCGGAGCGGTAGCTGTAGGTCAGGCGTGCGCTGAGGAAGTCGTTCTCGTACCAGCCCTCGGCGTTGTACGTGTGCCTGGACGAGCCGGCGAGCGGCGCGCCGTTGGAATCGCGGCCGAGCGCGTACGTGTAGTTCAGGTTGACGCCGAACCCGTAGGCGATCGGCTGCTGCCACGCGAGCTCGAAGCCCTTGTTCGTGCCCTTGTCGTTGACCGGTTGCGCGACCGTGTACGGATAGGTCGGCGTCGAGACGATCGGGTTCTGCTGCAGGTTGGGCGCGAGGATGGTGGTCTGGCCGTAGCCGATGTAGGACGTCAGGTCCATGTAGAAGACGCCCACCTCGAGCAGGGACTGCGGCGCAAAGTACCACTCGAGCGACGCGTCCCAGTTCGTCGAGCGCACCGGCTTGAGCTGCGGATTGCCGCCCGAGCCGGTGCCGTTCTGGCCGTTCAGGCTCACGGCGCCGGCCAGGTCGGTGTAGTCGGCGCGCGTGATCGTGCGCGACGCGGCGACCCGCCCGATCAGCTTGTTCGTGAAGTCAACGCTGAAGTTGGCGCTCGGCAGCAGGTCCGTGTAGGTCTTGCGGGTCGTCACGTGGATGTAGTCGCCGTTGTGCGGATCCTGGTAGATCGTGTCGCCGGGCGCGGCCGCGTCCGAGCCCTCGTTGTAGTGGGCCACCTGCTGCGTGCGCACGACGCGCAGGCCCGCGTTGCCCTTCCACTGCGCGCCCGCCAGCTTGGCCATGCCGTACAGCGCCTGCGTCTTTTCATTGACGACGAAGCTGCTGGGCCACGAGTACGGCAGCGACGAGGCGGGCAGGTTGCCGGGCGCGTTGACGTAGTCCGTGATCTCCGACGGGCTCAGCTGCCAGATGTTGGTGAGGAAGCCCGGGCCGCCGTGCAGGCCCTGGCCGTACCGGTCCTCGACCTGGCCGGCCCATTGCGCGATGCCGTTGCACTGGGTATAGGTGTTGTCGGGGATCACCGCCTCGCAGCCGTCGTTGTAGTAGTCGAGCACGCTGCGCTGGTGGTTGGTCAGGCGCAGGCCGAACTTGAGCGCGTCCAGCACGCCGGCCTCGGTGGCCCACTCGGCGTCCGTCTGGAAGTAGGTCTCCTGGTCGGTCGACTTCACCTTGTTGAGGCCGTCGTAGGCCAGGAACAGGTGCGGGTCGTTGTAGTTGCCGGTATTGGCGTAGCCCGGGAACGAGACGTCGGCCGGCGTCAGCAGCCCGTTCATCCGGTAGCTCAGGCCCGCGTTGCCGACGTTGGTCACGTAGGCGTATTCGTTGGGCGTGGCGCCGACGGCCTGCGTCTTGCCGAGCTTGCCGGTGATGCGCAGCGTGTCGGAGGCGGCGAAATCGAGGTCGATGTCCGCGTAGTAGACGCGCGCGTTCTCGCCGGGACGGTAGTACTTGTCGTAGTCCGCCACGTAGGCGCCGGTCGAGGCGTAGTCCGGCATCGACGACTGGTTCCAGGTCGCCTGCGTCAGCAGTCCGCCGGAGTTGACCTGGTAGGTGTCGGGCAGCACGCCCATGCCGATCAGCGCGGTCTGCTCGGTCTCCAGGCTCGAGTCCTGGTTGGTCTCCGTGAGCTTGGAGTAGAAGCCGTTGAGGTCCAGCCGCAGGCGGTTCGTGGGCTTGAGTTCGAAGTCCACCATCGCGCCCTTGCGTTGCATGTTCATCTCGAGCAGCGTCGCGTTGACGTTGTTGGCGAACGTCGCGCCGTCGAGGCCGGGGTACTGCGCCTGCTTGGCGGCCAGCGCTGCCGCATTGGCGGCGTTCTGTGCGGCGATGGCCGGATCGTTGTTCGGGTTGGCGACCGGCGCCAGCCCGAAGATGTCCTGGAACGACACCGTGTTGTAGCCGAGGAACTCCTGCCCGTCGCGGCGGTCGTGGCGGCGCTCGGAGAACGCCTGCAGGATCACGCCGAAGGTCTTTGCGTCGTTCTTCCAGCCCACCAACCCGCTGACCTGCGGGTCGGTCTTGCGCGTGGACGTGCTGTAGGCCGCGCTGACGGAGCCGTCGACGGTGACCTGCTTGGACAGGCTCAGCGGCGAGCGCGTCTCGATGTCGACCGAGCCGGTGGCGCCGCCTTCGATGAGGTCCGCCTGCGAGGTCTTGTAGACCGTCACCTTGCCGACGATCTCGGCCGGCAGCAGGTCGTAGCTGACGCTGCGCCCCGAGGCGCCGCCGTTGACGCCCTGGTTGGCGATGAACCAGTCGGCCGAGCCCACGCTGTGGCCGTTGACCAGCGTCTGCGTCAGCGACGGCGCGGTGCCGCGGATGCTCACGCGGTTGGCGTCCGCGAACGCGCCGTCGCCGCCCGAGTTGGAGCTGATGTTGACGCCGGGCAGGCGCTGCACGGTGTCGGCCACGTTCTTGGCCGGCAGCTTGCCGATGTCCTCGGCGGTCACGACCTCGACCACCGCGTCGGCGCCCTTCTTGTTGCTCAGCGAGGACGCGTACGACGCGCGGATGCCCTTGATCTCGACGGTCTGGACTTCCTCGCCCGGCGCGGACGCGGCCGACGCCGCGGCTTGCGGCGCCGGCGCGGCCTGTTGCGCGCAGGCAGGAGCGATCGCTCCGGACATCAGCAGCGCCGCCGATGCGAAGGGGTTCAAGCGAAAGGACATGGCAGCCTATGAAGGCGGCTACAGATGCTCCCGGGTCAGCGTCTGTCCGCGTCGATGGTGTGGAAAGATCGTTCAGGCCGCGGTCTCCCGTGGGCCAGCGCGCAGAACAGCCACGCGGCGTGCGGGATCCACTGCTCGGTCCAGCGCCAGGAATGCGCCGGTTCGGTCTCTTCGGGCTTGCGGAAATCGATGTCGTTCTCGTCGTCCAGGCCGGACGTGATGCCGTTGCAGACGCCGCCGGGCGCGTTCCAGAAGCCGGGCTCGTAGCGCGGCGGGTTCTGGCCCCAGCCCTGCAGCATGCAGGTGTCGAACGGGTTGGCGCCAAACAGCCAGTCGAGCGCGTTGCCCGCGTAGGCGGCCAGGTCGGCGTCGAACGCGGCGTCGGCCAGGTGCAGCGACTGCGCGGCGCGCGCGGCCGTGGCCAGCGAGCCCAGGCGCGCGTTCTCGCCCTGCCACCAGTAGCCGCTCTCGTTGGCGTGCGGCACGAAGAACTGCGTGGACGCAGCGCGGCCCGGCAGCACCACGTGCTGGCGCGGATACCCCATCGGGTTCGGCTCGGCGCGCGTGATCGCGAGCTCGAAGCGCAGCGCGCGCCGCAGCGCGGCGCGGATGTCGGCGGCCAGCGCGGGCTCGGGGTCGCCGTCGAGCAAGCGCATCAGCGCCAGCGCGGGCAGGCCGGCGTCGCTCGCGTGGAAGAAGCTGCGCGTGCGGGCGCGGTCGCACCAGAAGAAGCCGTCGTCGTCCTGCAGTGCCAGCATCGCGCGGGCGCGCGCCTCGCCCGCGTCACGCCAGCGCGCGTCGCCCGTGCGCGCGAGCAGCTCGGCGGCGGCCAGCAGCGCGCAGTAGTGGTCGATCAGGTTCTCGGTGCGGTCGTCGAGGAACTCGGCGTTGCGCAGCTCCAGCAGCTCGAAGCCGCGGATCGCCGCCGCCAGATATTGCTCGCGCGTGAACTCTCCATCGCGATGCGCGCCCGAGGCGCGCGCGAGGGCTGCAATGGCCAGCCCGCCGCCCTGGCGGAAGCCCGCCTGGTAGTCGGCCGACTTGATGCCCTTCTGCGTCGCGTACGAGCAGATCTCGCGCTGGTGCTCGTCCTTGCTCCACTTGTCGAACACCGTCACGTAGAAGAAGCCCTCGGGCGCCTGCATGCGCACGAGGAAGTCGGCGCCGTGCAGCGCCTCGTCGACGATGCGCTCGTCCAGCCACTTCGACTGCGGCGGCAGGCGGTCGCGGCCGGCCAGCAGCGTCCAGGTCACCAGCGGCGTCTGCTGGGGGTTCATGAAGTTGGCGTAGGACAGGTGCGACAGGTACTTCGAGCAGTCGCCCGAGGCGTCGTACCAGCCGCCGTGCACGTCGCGCGGCTCGCGGGTGTCGAGCAGCGGCGCCTGGCGGTCCGCGGCGTCGAACAGGCCGGTGCAGCGCTGCGACTTGAAGTAGTGGACGATGTCGGACAGCATCTGGCTGCCGAACAGGCCCGCGCCGATCTCGAAGCGTTGCGAGGCGACGGGCGGCCAGGTGCTCTCGATCACGAGGAAGTAGGCGCCGGGGGTGGCCAGCGCATCGAAGTCGGCCGCGGCGAAGTGCCGGCCCTTCCAGCCCGGGACGGGCTCGAGCGGCTCGAGCGTGCCGGTGTGCACGATGGCGCGCGAGTGCGCGTCGAC
>DASQCX010000783.1:0-2207 GCA_035634455.1 Burkholderiaceae bacterium | reverse complement strand
GCAGTCCAGCGTCGAGAACCAGACGGCCGCGCGCAGCCGCATCATGGACGCGGACTTCGCGACGGAAACGGCCAACATGAGCCGCGCCAACGTCCTGCAGCAGGCCGGCACCGCGATGATCGCCCAGGCCAACCAGCAGCCTTCCCAGGTGCTGTCGCTGCTGCGCTAAGCAGCCCGACCCGGCGGGCCCGCCCCGCCGGACTCCAGGAACGAAAGCCCCGCCCGGCGCAAGCCGGCGGGGCTTTCGCCATGTTCCGGGCCCGAAATGGATGGGTTCGGGGGCTCATATCGTCGGTTTGGCCGCCCTCAAGTATTCGCACAATCCATCCAACGTCTCCTCGATCCACGAGACCGGGAGACGCGGTCCGGAAGCACCGGCGATGAAGCGCGAGCAACGTCGGGGTGACCAAGTACCGGGCTTGGAGGTGCGGGGCTCCCAAGGCCTGCCTGACAGCCACGCATCGAACTCAAGTTCCGGCACTTTCGCCGGTTGTGCCTTCAGTCCTGGAGTATCCACATGCCAATGACGATCAACACGAACATTGCCTCGCTGAACGCGCAGCGCAACCTCAACGCGTCGCAGGGCTCGCTCGCGACGTCCATGCAGCGGCTGTCCTCCGGCCTGCGCGTGAACTCCGCCAAGGACGACGCCGCCGGCCTGGCCATCGCCGAACGCATGAACGCCCAGGTGCGCGGCATGAACGTCGCGGTGCGCAACGCCAACGACGGCATCTCGATGTCGCAGACGGCCGAAGGCGCGTTGGCGCAGGTCAGCAACTCGCTGCAGCGCATGCGCGAACTGGCGGTGCAGGCCCGCAACGCCACGAACAGCTCGTCGGACAAGGACTCGCTGAACAAGGAGTTCTCGCAGCTGCAGGCGGAAATCAGCCGCGTGCTGGGTGGCACGACCTTCAACGGCAAGCACATCCTCGGCGCAGACGCGACCTCGATGACTTTCCAGATCGGCGCCAACACCACGACCGACGACACGATCACGATCGCCACGTCGGACATGACGCAGGACACGACCATCACCGCCGTCACCAATTCGACGACCGCGCTGATCGACGCCTCGGCCACCACCGGCGCCATCGGCACCGTGATCGACAACATCGACAAGGCGCTGGACAACATCAACGACACGCGCGCCACCTACGGCGCCACGCAGAGCCGCTTCGACGCCATCATCACCAACCTGCAGACCGGCGTCGAGAACCAGTCGGCCGCGCGCAGCCGCATCATGGACGCCGACTTCGCGGCGGAGACCGCCAACATGAGCCGCGCCCAGGTGCTGCAGCAGGCCGGCACCGCGATGGTGGCGCAGGCCAACCAGCTGCCGCAGCAGGTGCTCAAGCTGCTGCAGGGCTGACGCCTCCGCCGCGCCCCCGCCAGGCGCGCCCCGCAAGCCCCGACGACGCGGTCCCGAGGTTTGCGCGGCGCGCCTCGCTGCGTGGCGCCGGCGTCGGCATCGCCTGCAAATGCAGGGTCTTTCCGGACGTGCAGACGCGTTCCGGCGCCGCCGCGACCCTCAAGTCCGCCGCGGGACTGCCGATAGTTCGCTCAAGGACCGCCAAGGAATTCCATGACCACCTCCCTGAGCTCGACGACCGGTTCCATCAGCTCGGCCGGCCTCGGCAGCGGGCTCGACGTCAAGAGCATCATCTCGTCGCTGATGGCGGTCGAGTCGCAGCCGCTCACGCTGCTGCAGAACAAGGCGGCCTCGGTGCAGACCGAGATCTCGGCGGTCGGCCAGATCCAGAGCCTGACCTCGACGCTGTCCGACAAGGCGCACGCGCTGTCCTCCACCACGCTGTGGACGCAGACGACGTCCAGCTCCGCCGACACCACCGCCGTGACGGCCGACACCTCCAACGGCACCGCGGCGCCCGGCGACTACTCGGTCAGCGTGCAGCAGATGGCGCAGGGCCAGACGGTCACCTCGTCCGCTGCCGCCGGCTCGACGCTGAGCGCCGGCACGATCTCGATCCAGCTGGGTACCTACAAGTCCGACGGCGCCACGCCGCCCACGACCACGTTCGATCCGGCCAGCTCGGCCAAGGTCGACATCCCCATCGGCGCCAGCGAGACCTCGCTGTCGGCGATCCGCGACAAGATCAACGCGGCCAACGCCGGCGTGCAGGCGTCGATCATCACCGACGCGAACGGCTCGCGCCTGTCGCTGCGCTCGTCCAGCACCGGCGCGGCCA
>DASQCX010000782.1:0-2908 GCA_035634455.1 Burkholderiaceae bacterium | reverse complement strand
GCCGCATTGCCGAGATCATCGGCATGATCGACAGCATCGCCTTCCAGACCAACATCCTCGCGCTCAACGCCGCCGTGGAGGCTGCGCGCGCCGGCGAGCAGGGCCGCGGCTTTGCGGTCGTTGCCAGCGAGGTGCGGGCCCTGGCCTCGCGCAGCGGCGAGGCGGCGCGCGAGATCCGCGACCTGATCCAGCAGTCGGTGGAACGGGTCGAAGCCGGCTCCAGCCTGGCCTCGCAGGCCGGCGAGGTGCGCAGCCTGGCGCAGCGCTCGGCGGAGGCGGCCAAGCAGATCAAGGCGCTCATCTCGGACAGCGTCGACAAGGTCCAGGCCGGTACGCACCAGGTCGCCGAGGCCGGCCGGGCAATGAACGACATCGTGGGGCAGGTGCAGCGCGTCAACGACCTGATCAGCGAGATCAGCGCCGCCACGCTCGAACAGACACAGGGCATCGGACAGGTGGGCGATGCCGTCAGCCAGCTCGACAAGGTGACGCAGCAGAATGCCGCGCTGGTGGAGGAAAGCGCCGCCGCCGCCGAGAGCCTGAGCCAGCAGGCGGTCCGCCTCGTCGAGGCCGTCGGCGTGTTCCGGCTCGGCGACGACGGCCGGGCCGGCCCGGCCGCCTAGTAGGTCCAGGTCAGCGACAGCAGCCGGCCCGTCTCCGCCAGGAACTCATCAAGATCGATCGGCTTGGCCAGGAACGCGTCCGCGCCGGCCTCGAGGCACTTGGCTTCCGTCTCGTGATTCGTGCTGCCGGACGAGGCGAGGATGGGGATTCCCGCGAGCGTGGGCGAGCGTCGGATCGACCGCGTGGCCTCCAGGCCGTCCATCACGGGCATGGTCACGTCCATCACGATCAGGTCCGGCCGCACGCGCTCGGCGCAGTCCAGCGCCTGCCGCCCATCGGCGGCCTCGACCAGGTCGAAGCCCAGCACGTTCAGGCTGTCGACCAGCACCGCCCGGTTCTGCGGGACGTCGTCGACGATCAGCACGCACCGGCGCCGGCCCGCGTACCCGGCGGGCCGCCCGCGCACGGGCGACTCCGGGCGCCGCTCCGCCCCGAGCGGCAGCGCCACCTCGAAGCAGAACCGGCTGCCCTTGCCGGCCTCGCTGCTCACCGCGATTTCGCCCCCCATCAGGCGCACCAGTTCGCGACTGATGGCCAGGCCCAGGCCGGAGCCGCCCT
The DNA here is from genome assembly GCA_035634455.1 of Burkholderiaceae bacterium. Lineage (GTDB taxonomy): Bacteria > Pseudomonadota > Gammaproteobacteria > Burkholderiales > Burkholderiaceae_C > Scleromatobacter. Next base: position 1,726 of record DASQCX010000782.1, on the reverse strand, counting down.
CGCGCCGCTTCGCCTCGCCCACCTGTTCGAACGGTTTGAACAGCCGCTCCTGCTGCGCCGCGGTCATGCCGATTCCGCTGTCGCTGACCTCGAACCGCAAGCTCACGCGGGATGCGGCGCGCCCGACGACCGAGACGCCGAGGACGACCTCGCCCCGATCGGTGAACTTCACCGCGTTGGACAGCAGGTTCAGCAGCACCTGGCGCAAGCGCTTCTCGTCGGCGCGCACGCTGTGCGGCAGGTCCGGCGCGAGGCGTTCGACGAACAGCAGCGACTTCTCCTCGGCCTTGACGCGCACGATGTCGGTCACGACGGCGAGGAAGCCGGGCAGCGCGATGTCGGTCGGGTTCAGTTCCAACTTGGCGGCGTCGATGCGCGCCAGGTCCAGGATGTCGTTGATCAGCGCCAGCAGGTGCTGCCCGCTCTCGCGGATGATCCTCAGCCCGCGCGCCTGGCGCTCGTCCAGGCCTTTTTCGTGCTGCAGCAGCTGGGCGAACCCCAGGATGCCGTTGAGCGGCGTGCGCAGCTCGTGGCTCATCTGCGCCAGGAAGGCGCTGCGCTGACGCGCCAGCCGTTCGGCCTCGGCGAGCGCCGCCTCGTGGGCCGCCTCGGCGGCCTTGCGTTCGCGGATGTCGCGGGCCACGCCCACCGTTCCCAGCACCGTGCCGTCCTCGTCGATCACGGGCACCTTGTAGGTCTCGACCCAGACGTCGCCATCGGCGGTGCCAAGCAGCTCTTCGGCGGTCCTGCGCTGCAGCGACGTCATGACCTGGACGTCGTCGGATCGGAAGGCGTCCGCCTGATCACGCGGCCAGAAGTCGACATCGCTCTTGCCTTCCATCAGCTCGACGGTCGTCCCGCGCGAGGCCGCCGTCGCCTGGTTGACGGTCAGGTAGGTGCTGTCAGTGTCCTTGAGCCACACGAACATCGGCAGCAGGTCGATCAACGTGCGCAGATACTTCGCCTGCTGGCGCTGTTCGTCCGTGCGCTCGCGCAGCGCCCGTTCCGCCTGCGAGCGCCCGATCGCGTAGCGGATGGCCCGCGCCAGAGAAGCGCCGTCGACGTGCCCCTTGATGAGATAGTCCTGCGCGCCCGCCTGCAGCGCCTGCAGGGCCACCTCCTCGTCGCCCGATCCGCTCATCACCACCAGCGTGGGTACGGCCGTCTCGCGGCAGACCACCTTGAGCGTATCGAGGCCGGTGCTCTCAGGGAGCCCCAGATCCAGCAGCACGACGTCGTAGGAGCCGCGGCGCAGCCGCGCGATGCCATCCGTGCGGTTGTCCACCCAGTCGCAATGGATGTTCACCGCCCACGACTGCTCCAGCATCATCTTGATGAGCCTGGCATCGGCCGGGCAATCCTCGATCAACAGGAGACGGACCGGATCCGTGCTCATTTGGGCGGCAGCGTGACGACATTGAGCCAGAACTCCTCGATGGTCCGCACGATCCGCATGAACTGATCGAAGTCCACGGGCTTGGTCACGTAGCAGTTCGCATTCAGGTTGTATGCGCGCAGCACGTCTTCCTCGGCCTGCGACGTGGTCAGGATCACCACCGGGATGACCCGCAAGGCCTCGTCCTGCTTCATGGCGGCCAGCACCTCGCGGCCATCCTTCCGGGGCAGGTTCAGGTCCAGCAGCACCAGGTCCGGGCGCACCGCATCCTGGTAAGGCGGGACCTTGCGCAGGTAGTCGAGCGCCGCGACGCCGTCCTCGACCACGTTG
>DASQCX010000781.1:0-1756 GCA_035634455.1 Burkholderiaceae bacterium | reverse complement strand
AACTGGTGGCCATCCGCGGCATCGGCCGCTGGACGGCGGAGATGTTCCTGATCTTCCATCTCCTGCGTCCCAACGTGCTTCCGCTGGACGATCCGGGCCTGATCCGCGGAATCAGCGAAAATTACTTCAGCGGCGAGCCGGTCTCGCGCGCCGAGGCCCGCGAACTGGGCGAGGGGTGGGCACCGTACCGCTCCGTCGCCACGTGGTATCTCTGGCGCAGCCTCGATCCCGTCAAGGGTTGAACGGCCGCCGCGCACAAGGACTTCAAACGATGACCAAACGCCATTTCCTGGAGTTCGAGCAGCCCATCGCCGAGCTCGAGTCGAAGATCGAGGAACTGCGCTACGTGCAGAACGAGTCGGCCGTCGACATCTCCGAGGAGATCGACCGTCTCGACAAGAAGAGCCTGCAGCTCACCAAGGACATCTACTCCAGCCTGCAGCCGTGGCAGGTCTACCAGATCGCGCGCCACCCGCAGCGCCCGCAGACGCTGGACTACACCGCCGAGGTGTTCACCGAATTCGAGGAGCTGCACGGCGACCGCGCCTACGCGGACGACGCGGCCATCGTCGGCGGTCTCGCGCGCTTCAACGGCCAGGCCTGCATGGTCGTGGGCCACCAGCGCGGCTACGACACCAAGGATCGCCAGCTGCGCAACTTCGGCATGCCGCGCCCCGAGGGCTACCGCAAGGCGCAGCGCCTGATGAAGACGGCCGAGAAGTTCGGCCTGCCGGTGTTCACCTTCATCGACACGATGGGCGCGTACCCGGGCATCGGCGCCGAGGAGCGCGGCCAGTCCGAGGCGATCGGCGCCAGCATCTTCGAGATGGCGCAGTTGGAAGTGCCCATCATCTCCACCATCATCGGCGAGGGCGGCTCCGGCGGCGCGCTGGCCATCGGCGTCTGCGACCAGTTGCTGATGCTGCAGTTCTCGGCCTACTCGGTGATCTCGCCGGAAGGCTGCGCGTCGATCCTGTGGAAGACCTCCGAGCGCGCGGCCGACGCTGCCGAGGCGCTGGGCATCACCGCGCACCGCCTGAAGGCGCTGGGCCTGGTCGACAAGATCGTCAACGAGCCGGTGGGCGGCGCCCACCGCGACCCCAAGGCCATGGCCTCGAGCCTGAAGCGCGCGCTCGGCGACGCGCTGCGCCAGATCGCCGACCTCAAGCCCAAGGAACTGCTGGCGCGTCGCCAGGAGCGCCTGCTGGCCTACGGCCGCTTCGCGGACACGACGGACCGTTGAGTCCATGACCGATCGCCCCGTCGTTGCGGTTGCCTGCAGCGGCGGACGCGATTCGGTCGCCTTGCTGCACGCCGCGCTGCGTGCCGCGGCGCCGCTCGGGATGGGCGTCGTCGCCCTGCATGTCCACCATGGCCTGATGGCCGAGGCCGACCGCTGGGCTGCGGAGCTCGCGGTGCAGTGCGGGCGCTGGGGCGTGCCCTTGCGCCAGGACCGGCTGAACGGTGCGCCGCAGGCCGGCGAGAGCGTCGAGGCCTGGGCGCGGCGCGAGCGTTACGCCGCGCTGGCGCGCATGGCCCGCGAGGCCGGCGCCAGCATCGTCCTGCTGGGCCACCATCTGCACGACCAGGCCGAGACCGTGCTGCTGCAGGCCTTGCGCGGTGCCGGCCCGGCGGGGCTGGCCGCGATGCCGCGCGTCGTCGAGCGCGACGGCCTGGCCTGGGCGCGGCCCTGGCTGGGGCGCACGGGCGGCGAGATCGACGCGTACGTCGCGTCGCTGGGCGTGGCGTTCGCGCG
>DASQCX010000780.1:0-6091 GCA_035634455.1 Burkholderiaceae bacterium | reverse complement strand
CCCCGATTTCGACGCGCTGGTCGCCGACGGCAGCTTCGCGCGCCTCGCGGACGCGCTGCTGCGACCGCTCGCGCAATCGGTGGGCGACAAGGCGAAGGGGTCCGACGCATGATCGCCGCGCCGACCCTCCTGCAGCCGCTGGCCTTCCCGCTGCGCGGCAGCCGCCTCATCGAGGCCAGCGCCGGCACCGGCAAGACCTTCACGATCGCCGCGCTGTACCTGCGCCTCGTGCTGGGCCACGGCGGCGCCGACGCCGCGTTCGCGCGCCCGCTGACGCCGCCCGAGATCCTCGTCGTCACCTTCACCGACGCCGCCACCGGCGAGCTGCGCGACCGCATCCGGGCGCGGCTGGTCGAGGCCGCTGCCGCATTCGGCGCCGATCCGGCCGAGGTCGCCGAGCGCCCGCGCGGCGAGGACTTCCTGCACGACCTGCGCGCCGACCATCCGCCCGAACAATGGCCGGCCTGCGCGCGCCGCCTGCGCCTGGCCGCGGACTGGATGGACGAGGCCGCCATCTCCACCATCCACGCCTGGTGCAACCGCATGCTGCGCGAGCACGCGTTCGACAGCGACAGCCTGTTCACGCAGGCGCTGGAGGCCGACCAGGACGAGCTGCTCGCGGAGGCGGTGCGCGACTACTGGCGCACGTTCTTCTACCCGCTCGACGCGGCCGCCGCGACGGCGGTGCGCGCGTGGTGGCGGACGCCGCAGGACCTGTTCGCGCAGCTGCGCGGCCTGCTGAAGGTCGCGAACGACGAGGCGCTGCCCGCGCCCGTCGAGACGCTGGCCCGCGCGCAGGCCGAGGCGCGGCAGGGCCTGGCGCGGATCAAGCAACCATGGGCGTCGTGGGTCGAGGAACTGCGCGCGCTGCTCGACGCCGCCGTCGCGCGCAAGCTGGTCGACGGCCGCAAGGTGCAGGCGCGCTACTACGAGCCCTGGCTGGCCGGCCTGCGCGCGTGGGCGCAGGGCGAGCACGCCATGCCCGAGGTCGGCGACGGCGCGTGGAAGCGGCTGACGCCCGGAGGCCTGGCCGAAGCCTGGAAAGGCGCCGAGCCCTGCCCCGATCACCCAGCGCTGGAAGACATGACGACGCTGCGCGAGCGCCTCGCCGCCCTGCCCGACGGCCGCGAGGACGTGCTGCGCCACGCCATCGCCTGGGTCGCCGCGCGCTTCGCGCGCGAGCAGGACCGCCGCGCGCAGATGGGCTTCGACGACCTGCTCACGCAGCTGCGGCGCGCGCTGACCGGGCCCAACGGGCAGCGCCTCGCGGAGCTGATCCGCGCGCAGTTCCCGGTCGCGATGATCGACGAGTTCCAGGACACGGATGCGACGCAGTACGCGATCTTCGACGCGATCTACGGCGTCGCCGGCAACGACGAGGGGCGCGCGCTGGTGCTGATCGGCGACCCCAAGCAGGCGATCTACGCCTTTCGCGGCGCCGACATCCACACCTACCTGGCCGCGCGCCGCGACACCGCCGGCCGCCACGCGACGCTGGGCCGCAACTTCCGCTCGACGCAGGCGATGGTGCGCGCCGTCAACCACGTGTTCGAGAGCGCCGAGCGGCGCGACGCCGGCCGCGGCGCGTTCCTGTTCCGCGGCGGCGGCGACGATCCGCTGCCCTTCGTCGCGGTCGACGCGCAGGGCCGGCGCGAGACGCTGCAGGTCGACGGCGCCCCCGCCGCCGCGCTGACCTGCTGGTGGCTGGCGGCCGACGGCGACGCGGTCGGCGGCGGCGAGTACGTGCGCCGCATGGCCGAGGGCTGCGCCACCGAAGTCGTGCGGCTGCTGACGCTGGGCCAGCAGGGCCGCGCGGGCTTCGTCGCGCAGGACGGCGACCTGCGCCCGCTCGCGGCCGGCGACATCGCGATCCTCGTCAACAAGGGCGCCGAGGCCGACGCCGTGCGGCAGGCGCTCGCGGCGGGCGGCGTGCGCAGCGTCTACCTGTCCGACCAGACCTCGGTGTTCGGCAGCGCGGTCGCCGACGACCTCGCGCGCTGGCTGCAGGCCTGCGCCGAGCCGACCGACGCCCGCCTGCTGCGCGCCGCGCTCGCGACCGCGACGCTGGACCTGCCGCTGCGCGAGCTAGCCCGCCTCGAGCACGACGAGCTGCACTGGGACGAGCGCGTCGAGCAGTTCCGCGGCTACCAGCGCTGCTGGCAGCGCCAGGGCGTGCTGCCGATGCTGCGCCGGCTGCTGCAGGACTTCGAGGTGCCGCGCCGCCTGCTCGCGCGCGGCGACGAGCGCACGCTGACCGACGTGCTGCACCTGGCCGAGATGCTGCAGGTCGCCAGCGAGCTGCTGGACGGCGAGCATGCGCTGATCCGCCATCTCGCGGAGCAGCGCGCCCGCGACGACCGCAACCCCGGCGCGCGCCAGGTGCGGCTGGAGAGCGACGCGGGGCTGGTCAAGGTGGTGACGGTGCACAAGTCCAAGGGACTCGAATACCCCCTGGTGTTCCTGCCCTTTGCCGCGGCGTTCCGCGCGACCAGGCCCGATGACCTGCCGCTGCGCTGGCACGACGACCAGGGCCGGCCGCAGGTGGCGTTGAAGGCCTCGGGCGACGCCGTCGCGCGCGTCGACGACGAGCGCCTCGCCGAGGACCTGCGCAAGCTCTACGTCGCGCTGACCCGCGCGCGCTTCGCGACGTGGGTCGGGCTGGCGCCGGTCGCGGGCTTCGAGCGCAGCGCGGTCGGCTACCTCGTCACGGGCGGCGAGCCCGTCGCCGCGGCCGGCTTCGAGGCCGCGCTGGCCGCGTTCGCGCACGGCTGCGCCGACCTGGCCGTCGCGCCGGTTCCGGTGTCCGACGGCGCGCGCCATCGGGCGGCCCGCGAGGCCGCCGGCGCCGAGCGCGTGCCGGCATGGCCGCAGCGCCGCGAGGCGTGGTGGATCGCGAGCTACTCCGCGCTGCGCACGGTCGCCGAGGCGGTCGAGGAGGACGGCGACGCCACGCCGGCCGACGCGGCGGCCGTTCCCGAAGACGCGGCGCAGGGCAACTGGGAGGAGGCGCGCCGCGCCGATGCGATGGCTTCCCCGGCGCTCGAACGCGCGGCGGCCGAGCCCGTCGGCCTGCACGCTTTCCCGCGCGGCGCCGACACCGGCAACTTCCTGCACGGCCTGCTGGAATGGGCCGGCAACGAGGGCTTCGCGCGCGTCGCCGCCGATCCGGCCGGGCTGCACGACCAGGTCGCGCGGCGCTGCAACGTCGCCGGCTGGAGCGAATGGATCGTGCCGATGCAGGACTGGCTGCGCGACTGGCTCGCGGCGCCGTTGCCGCTGGCCGACGGCAGCCAGGTGCGGCCATGCGACCTGGCGCGCGCGAAGGCCGAGCTCGAGTTCTGGTTCGCGGCCTCGCGCGTGGACACCCGCGCGCTCGACGCCGTCGTGCGCCGCCACGTGCTGCCGGGACACGCGCGTCCGCAACTGGAGGAAGCCCGCCTCAACGGCATGCTCAAGGGCTTCATCGACCTGGTGTTCGAGCACGAGGGCCGCTACCACGTGGCCGACTACAAGTCCAACTGGCTCGGGCCGGACGACGCCGCCTACACGGCCGAGGCGATGCGCGGCGCGATCCTCGACCACCGCTACGACCTGCAGTACGCGCTGTACCTGTTCGCGCTGCACCGCCACCTGCGCGCCCGGCTGCCGGACTACGACTACGACCGCCACGTCGGCGGCGCGACCTACCTGTTCCTGCGCGGCAGCGGCGCGGCCACGCGCGGCGCGCATTCGGAGCGCCCGCCGCACGCGCTGGTCGACGAGCTCGACGCCCTGTTCACGGCCGCCACGGCGGCAAGCGAGTCCCGATCGTGATCGATACCCCCGACCGCATGGCCACCGCGCCCTCGCGCGACCTGGTGCTGGCGCAGATCGACCGCTGGGTCGAGGCCGGCTGGCTGCGCGAACTCGATCGCGCGTTCGCGCTGTTCCTGCAGCGCGAGGCCGGCGAGGTCGACGCGCTGCTGCTGCTCGCGGCGGCGCTCGCCAGCCACCAGCTCGGACGCGGCCACGCCTGCCTCGTGCTGGACGCCGCGCTGGCCGATCCGCTGCGCGTGCTCGCGCTGCCGGCGGCGGGCGTCGTGCGCGGCCCGGTGTCGGCCGATGCCGGCCCGCTGCTCACGCCGGCCCAGCTGCTGGCCGGCGTCGACCTCCCGCGGTGGCGCGCCGCGCTCGCGCATCCGCGGCTGGTCGGCGACGGCGCGGGCGCGACGCCGCTGGTGCTGGCAGGCACGCGGCTATACCTGCGGCGGTATTGGCAGTTCGAGCGGTCCATCCGCGCCGCGATCGACGCGCGCACCCGCCCCGGCGCGCTGCCCGCGCCCGGCGACGCCGCGCTGCGCCGCGCGCTGGCCGTGCTGTTCCCGCCGTCGGACGCCGCGCCGCTCGACTGGCAGAAGCTCGCCTGCGCGCTCGCGGCGCGCAGCGCGTTCGCGATCGTCACCGGCGGCCCCGGCACGGGCAAGACGACGACCGTCGTCAAGCTGCTCGCGCTGCTGCAGCAGCTCGCGCTCGCGCCGCAGGGGGGCGGCCGTGCGCTGCGCATCCGCATGGCCGCGCCGACGGGCAAGGCCGCGGCGCGGCTCAACGAGTCGATCACGAAAGCGGTCACCGGCCTCGCCTTGGGCGGCCTCGACGACCCGGAGGCGGTGCGCGCGGCCGTCCCGACCGAGGTCGCGACGCTGCACCGCCTGCTGGGCAGCCGCCCGGACACGCGCCACTTCCGCCACGACGCGCGGCACCCGCTCGCGCTCGACGTGCTGGTCATCGACGAGGCCTCGATGGTCGACCTCGAGATGATGGCCGCGGTGCTCGCCGCGCTGCCGCCGGCGGCGCGCCTGGTGCTGCTGGGCGACAAGGACCAGCTGGCCTCCGTCGAGGCCGGCGCCGTGCTCGGCGAGCTGTGCCGGCGCGCCGACGCCGGCCACTACCTGCCGGCGACGCGCGACTGGCTGGCGCAGGTCGCCGGCGCCGCGCCCGAGGCGCGCCTCGTCGACGCCGCCGGCCATCCGCTCGACCAGTGCATCGCCAAGCTGCGGCACAGCTACCGCTTCAGCGCCGACAGCGGCATCGGGCGCCTCGCGGAGGCCGTCAACGCGGGCGACGTCGTCGCGTTGCGCGACGTGCAGGCGGCGGGCTACGCGGATCTCGCGCACCTCGATGCCGCCGCCGACCCCGGCCTGCTGCGCGCCCTGGTGTTCGATGGCGCGCCCACGGCATTCGTCGACGCCGGCACGGGCCGCGTCGACCGTGGCCAGGCGCTGCCCGCGCCGGTGGGCTATCGCCGCTATCTCGCGGTGATGGCAGAGACGCGTCCCGCGCACGGCGCCCCGCAGGCCGCGTTCGACGACTGGGCGCGCACGGTGCTGGACGCGTTCGGCGCCTTCCAGCTGCTGTGCGCGCTGCGCGGCGGCCCGCAGGGCGTCGAGCAGATGAACCCGTTCGTCGAGCGCCTGCTGCACGCGCAAGGCCTCGTCGCCGCGACCGGCCCGTGGTACGCCGGCCGGCCCGTGATGGTCACGCGCAACGACCACGACCTCGGCCTGATGAACGGCGACGTCGGCATCGCGCTCGCGCTGCCGCATCCCGGCCCGTCCGCCTCGACGATGCTGCGCGTGGCGTTCCCGTCGGCCGTGCCGGGCGGCGTGCGCTGGGCGCTGCCAAGCCGCCTGCAAGCGGTCGAGACCGCGTTCGCGATGACCGTGCACAAATCGCAGGGCTCGGAGTTCGTCCACGCCGCGCTGCTGCTGCCCGAGCGCGCCAGCCCCGTGCTCACGCGCGAGCTGGTCTACACCGGCATCACGCGGGCGCGCCACTGGTTCACGCTGGCGACGACCGATCCGGCCGCGACGCTGCTGGAGGACGCGATCGTGCGGCGCGTGGAACGGGCGTCGGGGCTGATGGCCTGACGCGGGCCGCGCCTGTCCACGGGCCCCGCCACAGCTCACTGCGACGCTTCGAACCTCATCGGCGAAAACGCCTGCGCCTCCGTGAACGGCGAACCGCCTTCGATCAGGTCCGCCAGCAGCCTCGCGCTCGCCGGCCCCAGGGTGAAGCCCTGGTGGCCGTGCCCGCAGGCCATCCACAGGCCGCG
>DASQCX010000779.1:0-4830 GCA_035634455.1 Burkholderiaceae bacterium | reverse complement strand
TCGGCACCGGCATGGTCGGCGCGCCGGCGTGCGGCGACGTGATGAAGCTGCAGATCAAGGTCAACCCGGCCACGGGCCTGATCGAGGACGCGCGCTTCAAGACCTACGGCTGCGGCTCGGCCATCGCCTCGTCGTCGCTGGTCACGGAATGGGTCAAGGGCAAGTCGCTCGACGAGGCCATGGCCATCCGCAACACGCAGATCGCCGAGGAGCTCGCGCTGCCGCCGGTCAAGATCCACTGCTCGATCCTGGCCGAAGACGCGATCAAGGCCGCGGTCAGCGACTACAAGGCGCGCCACGGCGCGGAAGCCGCCGAGACGGCCTCCGCCAACGCCTGAGGCCGCGACGATGGCGGTGACCCTGACCGAGCGCGCCGCGAAGCACGTGACGCGCTACATCACCAAGCGCGGCCGCGGCGTCGGCGTGCGGCTCGGCGTGAAGACGACGGGCTGCTCGGGCCTGGCCTACAAGCTCGAGTACGCCGACGACGTCGCGCCGGAAGACCTCGTGTTCGAGGGCCACGGCGTCAAGGTGCTGGTCGACCCCAAGAGCCTGCCCTACATCGACGGCACGGAGCTGGACTTCGTGCGCGAGGGCCTCAACGAGGGCTTCAAGTTCCACAACCCGCGCGAGAAGGACAAGTGCGGCTGCGGCGAGTCGTTCCGCGTCTGAGCCTGTTCCCACTGGACGCCACGAAGGCGCGGCAGCTGTCGCGCCTTTTTGTTGGCGAGAACCGTTTCCCTTTCCCATGACCCTGGCCATCCGTCCCACGCCGCCCGAGCACCCGCAGGTGCAGGCGCTGATCGCCGAGCTCGATGCCTACCTGGCGAGCCTCTACGATCCCGAGGACGTCTACATCGTCGACCTGGCGGGCCTGAAGCTGCCCTCGGTGACCTTCCTGGGCGCATGGGACGGCGACACGCTGGTCGGCTGCGGCGCCGTCCGGCTGATGCCGGCCGAGGCCGGAACGGACGGCCGGCCCTACGGCGAGATCAAGCGCATGATGGTCTCGCCCGCGCGGCGCGGCGAGCGCATCGGCCAGCGGGTGCTGGACGCGCTGGAACGCCACCTGCGCGACAGCGGCATCGACCGCGCGCTGCTCGAGACCGGGCCGCCGCAGGTCGCGGCGCTGCGCCTGTACGAGCGCAGCGGCTACGTGCGCCGCGGCGCGTACGGCGGCTACCCCGACAACGCGGCGGCGTCCGTGTTCATGGAGAAGCGATGGACGCCGGCCTGAGCCTCCAAGCCACGGACTTCGAGCTGTTCGGCCTGCCCGAGCGCTTCGCGCTCGACCTGGGCGCGCTCGACGCGAAGTGGAAGCAACTGCAGGGCGCGGCGCACCCCGACCGCTTCGCCACCGAGACGGCCGCCGCGCAACGCATCGCGATGCAGTGGGCCGTGCGCATCAACGAGGCCTATCGCCGCCTGAAGAACCCGCTCGCGCGGGCCGCATACCTGTGCGCGCTGCACGGCGTCGACCTCGAGGCCGAGAGCAACACCGCGATGCCGCCGGCCTTCCTGATGCAGCAGATGGAATGGCGCGACGCGCTGTCCGAGGCGACGACGCTGGACGCCGTCGACGCGCTCGCCGACGAGGTGGCCGCGTCCCGCGAGGCGACGCTGAAGTCGCTGCAGTCGCGGATCGACGGCGCCGCGGGCGTGGACTGGCGCGCCGTCGCCGGCAGCGTGCGCGGCCTGATGTTCGTCGACAAGTTCATGAGCGACATCGACCGCCGCGTCGACGCGCTCTCGTAAAACAAGAAGAAGTCCCATGGCATTGCTCCAGATCTCCGAACCCGGCCAGGCGCCCGATCCGCACCAGCGCCGCATCGCCGTCGGCATCGACCTCGGCACCACGCACTCGCTGGTGGCCGCCGTGCGCCACGGCGTGCCCGAGTGCCTGCCGGACGAGGACGGCCGCGTGATCCTGCCGTCGGCGGTGCGCTACACCGAAGGCGGCCGCCGCCAGATCGGCCACGACGCGCTTCAAGCGCAGGCCGAGGACGCCGAGAACACGATCGTCTCGGCCAAGCGCTTCATGGGCCGCACGCTGGCCGACGTGGCCGGCCACCAGCGCCTGCCGTACCGCTTCGTCGACCAGCCCGGCATGGTTGGCGTGCACACGCGCGATGGCGTGAAGACGGCGGTGGAGGTGTCGGCCGAGATCCTCGCCACGCTGCGCTTCCGCGCCGAGGACACCTTCGACGACGACGTGCACGGCGCGGTCATCACCGTGCCCGCGTACTTCGACGACGCGCAGCGCCAGGCCACCAAGGACGCCGCGCAGCTGGCCGGCCTGAACGTGCTGCGCCTGATCAACGAGCCGACCGCCGCGGCGATCGCCTACGGCCTCGACCAGGGCGTCGAGGGCCTGTACGCGGTCTACGACCTCGGCGGCGGCACCTTCGACATCTCGCTGCTGCGCCTGGCGCGCGGCGTGTTCGAGGTCGTGGCCACCGGCGGCGACTCGGCGCTCGGCGGCGACGACTACGACCAGCGCTTCGCCAGCGCGCTGCTGCAGCGCGCCGGGCTGAAGGCGCTGGAGGCGCTGAGCCCGCGCGAGCGGCGCAACGTGCAGACCGCGGCCCGGCGTGCGAAGGAGGCGCTGAGCGCGTCCGACGCGACCTCGGTGTCGTTCGAGATCGACGGCCGGTCGCACGCGCTAGCCGCCACGCGCGCCGAGTTCGAGGCCGCGACCGCCGAACTCACCGCGACGACGCTGCGCCTGCTCAAGCGCGTGCTGCGCGACGCCAAGGTGGCGGCCGACGAGGTGCAGGGCGTCGTGATGGTGGGCGGCTCCACGCGCATGCCCGCCGTGCGCGCGGCGATGGCCGCGCTGTTCGGCCGTCCGCCGCTGACCAACCTGAACCCGGACGAGGTCGTCGCGCTCGGCGCCGCGATCCAGGCCAACGCGCTGGCCGGCAACGCGAGCAGCGGCGACCTGCTGCTGCTGGACGTGACGCCGCTGTCGCTGGGCCTGGAGACCATGGGCGGCCTGGTCGAGCGCGTCATCGAGCGCAACTCGACGATCCCGACCGCCAAGGCGCAGGACTTCACCACCTTCAAGGACGGCCAGACCGCGATGGCGGTGCACGTCGTGCAGGGCGAGCGCGAGCTGGTGTCCGAATGCCGCTCGCTGGCGCGCTTCGAGCTGCGCGGCATCCCGCCCATGGTGGCCGGGGCGGCGCGCATCCGCGTCACGTTCCAGGTGGACGCCGACGGCCTGCTGAGCGTGAGCGCGAAGGAGCTGACCTCGGGCGTCGAGGCCGCGATCGTCGTCAAGCCCAGCTACGGCCTGACCGACGAGCAGGTGGCCGGCATGCTCAAGGACGGCTTCGCGACCGCCGAGTCCGACATGGCCGCGCGCAGCCTGCGCGAGGCGCAGGTCGAGGCCGAGCGCATGGTGCTGGCCACCGAATCGGCGCTGGCGGCCGACGGCGACCTGCTGGACGCCGCGGGGCGCGCCGCGATCGCCGCGCTCGTCGCGCGCGTGCGCGCCGCCGCGCGTGACGCGGGCGAGCCGCGCGCGATCGAGGCCGCCGTCGAGGCCCTGGCCGAGGGCACCGAGGGCTTCGCCGCCGCCCGCATGAACCGCGGCATCCGCGATGCGCTCGCGGGCCGCAACGTCAACGAGATTTGAGAATGACCGTCATCAAGATCCTGCCGCACGCCACGCTGTGCCCCGAAGGCAAGACCATCGCGGCCGCGCCCGGCACGTCCATCTGCGAGGCACTGCTGGAGAACGGCGTCGAGATCGAGCACGCCTGCGACATGAGCTGCGCCTGCACCACGTGCCACGTGATCGTGCGCCAGGGTTTCGATTCGCTCAACGAGGCCGAGGAATCCGAGGACGACCTGCTGGACCGCGCGTGGGGACTGACGCCGCAATCCCGGCTGTCGTGCCAGGCCATCGTCGCGGCCGAGGATCTCGTGATCGAGATTCCCAAGTACACGATCAACCACGCCCGCGAGAATCACTGATCGCTGAATAGTCGCACGACCCGATGTGACAACTCCGGAAATGCAAAGGCGGCCCGCAGGCCGCCTGTCGACGAAGGGCAGGGCGCGCGGCTCAGCGCCAGTCGCGCACCATGCCGCGCACCGCGGCCACCGGCCACCATTGCTGCCAGGCGCCGGACTGGCTGACCGACTGCGGCATGGCGCGCGTCATCAGCATGCCGTCCTTCTCGAGCTTGGCGACCAGTTCCTCGACGTCGCGGACGCTGGCGCCGCTGCTGCGGGCCAGGTCGCGCACGCTCACGAAGCGCTGGGACAACTCGCTCACGACGCGGCGCATCGTGGTCTTCTGGAATTGCGGAGGCAGTTCCGGCCAGGCGGTGAGTTTGTATTGCTTCATGATTCCCAACGAGGTCGACGGCCGTCTGCTTGGTATGTTTCGGACGACAATGCGATTGCCGTTCCATCGGGTGAGGCCGAATATCACCACGGCAGGAATTTAAACCACCCATTTCAATTTCTGGAAGCGTGCGTTACCCCAGTGTGTAACGACTTGAGTCGACTAATTCACATTTGCACCGCCCGATGATCGTCCTCGGCATCGAATCCTCCTGCGACGAAACCGGCGTCGCCCTCGTCGAAACGAACGGCGGCGGCGTGCCGCGGCTGCGCTCGCAGGCCCTGCACAGCCAGATCCGCATGCACCAGGCCTACGGCGGCGTGGTGCCCGAACTGGCCTCGCGCGACCACGTGCGGCGCGTGCTGCCGCTGCTGGAGTCGGCGCTGGCCGATGCGTCGCTGACGCGCGACGACATCGACGTCGTCGCCTTCACGCGCGGTCCGGGCCTGGCGGGGGCGCTGCTGGTGGGCGCG
>DASQCX010000778.1:0-4088 GCA_035634455.1 Burkholderiaceae bacterium | reverse complement strand
CACCTTGGTCGGGTCGTTGAGCTCCATCGACACCGTCGCATTGGTTCCCAGCAGGCTTTCGGCCGTGATGTCGCCGCGCTCGGACAGCAGTTCCAGCCGGTATTCGGAAAGGCGACCCAGTTCCTCGCGCCCCGTGAACTTCTGGACGACGAAGGCGCCGTCGCCGGCCTTGGTCGAGATTTCAAGCATTCGGCCCATGGATGGAGTCTCCGCGCTTCGAACGCCCGCGCCGGCCGTGGCCGCGCAGCGCCGCCGTCGCCCTCCGCGCGCGAGCAGGACGCTCGCACGCGCATGGGCTGGACGACTATTCCGCGTGTCAAGGCGCACGCGTCACCAATTTCGCGATCCCTGTCACTTTAGCGCAGGGTCAACGAAAAATGCGTGCGCGTATCTCCCCCCTTTTAGGGCCGTGCCCGCGTCGGAGGCGGAGCAAGCGCGGCGGCATTCCGGCGCAGCGACGAGGCGCCGTCATCCGCCGTGCAGGCGCCGCACCAGCCGCGCCGCCCAGCCGGGCGATTGCGGCGTGCCGACCTGCACCAGCACCGCCGACACGTTGTCGCGCCCGCCGGCCTCGTTGGCCGCGTCCACCAGTGCCGACGCGACCTCGCCCAGCGGCTTGCCGCCGGCGAGGTGGGCGGAGATCTTCGCGTCGTCCAGCATGTCGGTGAGGCCGTCGGAACACAGCAGGAAGATGTCGCCGACCTGCGCGTCGTGGTCGTGCACCTCGAGGTCGATCTCGTCCTCGATGCCCAGCGCGCGCGTGACGATGTTGCGATAGCGCGGATCGAGGATGGCGTCGACCGACAGCGCGCCGATGGCGATCTGCTCGTCGACCCAGCAGTGGTCGCGCGTGACCTGCTCGAGGCTGCCGGCGCGCCAGCGGTAGCAGCGCGAGTCGCCGAGGTGGGCCACCGTCATGCGGTCGTGCATCAGCACCGCGACGACCAGCGTCGAGCCCATGCCCTCGTAGTCGGGCTCGCGCCGCGCGGCCGCGATGATGCTGGAGTTGGCGCGCGCCGCGGCGAAGCGCATGTCCTCGTGCAGGCCGGCGCGGTCGGCGGATGCCGGTTCCACGTGCAGGTGCGGCAGCGCCGAGGCCAGTTCGTCGAAGATCTCGTCGACCGCCATGCGGCTGGCCACCTCGCCCGCGGCGTAGCCGCCCATGCCGTCGGCCAGGATCGCCAGTCCGAGGCCGGCGTCGAAGCGGACGGCGTCCTCGTTGGCGGACCGGACGCGGCCCGGGTCGGTGCGCGAGGCGATCTCGCAGTGGGCGGCCGTGGTGCTGAGCGTGGCCATCTAGTGGCTACTTCCTGCGACGCAGCTTCTTGCCCTGCTCCGCGTAGGCGCGCGCGAACTCCTGGTTGAGCAGGCGATCGAAGTGATCCTCCGCCTCCTTCTCGAGCTCGCCGTACATCGCCAGGAAGCTCTCCCACAGCTTGGCCTTGTGCAACGCGGGCATCACGCTGTCGAGCGCGCCCGACTTCTTGATGCGCTTCTCCACCGTGTCGGGCGCGAACTGCTTGAGCGCCGCCAGGAGCGCGGCGCGGGTGCCGGCCATCACGGCCATCTCGTGCGCGCAGACGTCCGCGACGGCGTCGCCGATGGCCTTGCTCGGCTGCAGGAACAGCTTGTTGCCGTGCTGGCGCACATCGACCAGGTAGCGCAGCGCGTCGCGCGCCGAGTCGGAGTGCTTGAGCGGATTGTTCTCGCGCGAGGCGATCATCGTCCGGTCCTCGATGCGCAGCTCGTTCTTCAGCTGGGCCCGCATCTCCAGCAGCTGGTACAGACCGTTGACGGTGAGGCTCAGCAGCTCGCCGACGATGCGGATCGTCTCCATCGGATGCGCGGCGTCGAGGTCGGCCGGATCGAGTTCCAGCGCCTGCGCGAGCGCCGCCAGCGCCTGGGCGCCGTCGACGGCCTGGCCGCCCGGGGACGGCGCCGGCGGAACGGGCGCGACCTGTGGCGCCGCGCGCGGCGGCGCGACCGCGGCGTTGCGCGCGGGGACGGCGGCGTCGGCCATCAGGTCGATGTCCAGCGGGTCGACCGCGGGCGCCGGCGGGGCCGCGCGCGCAGGCGCGGGCGCGTTGCGCGCGGGGCCGAAGTCCTTGTCCAGCGCGGAGAAGATGTCGTCCTCGAACGGATCGGGCAAGGTGTTGTTGCCCTGTGCGGGCATCGCCACGTTGACGTCCTGCTGGCGATACAGGCCCTGCGCCTGGTCGCTGAGCGGCGCCTGCGCGGGCGGCTTCGACAGCGGGCCGCTGTCCAGGCCGAGGAAGGCGTCGAGCGCGCTGGCGCCGGTGTCGTCGCGGCCGAAGGCGGGCGCGCGGCTGGCCGGCGGCCCGGGCCGCGCGCGCGAGGCCGAGGGCGCGGCATCGAGCATCTGGCCGAGCGCCGTGGCGCTGGGGTCGGCCTCGATCTGGTGCGCCAGCGGAGGCGGCGGCGGCGCGCGGCGCGTGGCAGGCACCACCGGCTGGGCCCAGTTGGGCGAGGTGTCGTACTGCGAGTCGCGCGCGGCGGCCGCGGCGGGCGCGGGCGCCAGCGAGGCCATCATGTCGAGGCTGTCGGCACGTGCGTTGGAGGCGTAGCCGAACGCGGCCAGCGGATCCTTGGCGCCCGCGGCGGCCTGCAGTTCGGCCACCAGCAGGTAGTCGCCCAGCTGGATGCGGTCGCCGTGGGACAGCTCCACCGCCGCGCCGGGCGGCACGGCGCTGTCGTTGACGCTGCAGCCGTTGACCTTGGAGATCACCTTGAGCGAGTACTTGCCGTCGCGGCAGCGGATCTCGAGGTGCTCGCGCGAGATGTAGCGGTCAGGACTCGGCAGCGGCAACGCGCACGTGTTGCTGCGACCGATGCGCCCGCCGTTGGCTCCGAAGCGCGCGTTGATCGCTTGCGGCTGATCGGGCGGAGGGCAGCGCAGTGCGCGGACGACGAGTTCCATGGCGGTTCGATGAGGCGACGATTCGATTATCGCCAACTGGCGACTACATGCGTACGTGCACACCCGAAATGGGGAGCGCCATGGCCGCTTCCCCGTCGAACCCGCCGGGGAATCCCGGTGTTTCTGCCCCGCGACGACCGGCGGGCGGTCAGCTCCCCGCCCTCAGTCGACGCCGGCGCACTTGTTGGCTTCCTTGAGGAAGTCCTTGCCCTCGGCCGCGGTGGGCTTGCGATAGATCGCGCACAGCCGCGAGCGTGCGCCAGGCGCTCCCATCGCGTCCGCGCGCTCCATCGTTTTCACGCCTTCCGCCACGTTGCCCGAGAGATAGGCCGCGTAGCCCTTGCGGAACAGCGCGGCGGCATCCGCCTTCGGGTCCGACTTGACCGGCTTGGCCGGCTCCGCATCGGCGACGACGTCCGTCTTCGGCTTGCGGCCGCCGCTGGCCGCATCGCTGGCGTGCGCACCCTCGGCGGCGATGGTCGCGGAGGCGGCTTCCGCACGGCGACGCGCGATCTCCTCGTCGCGCGCCGCCTTCTTCGCGGCCTCGGCCTCCGCCTTCTTCTGCTCGTCCTCCTGGGCCTTGCGCTGGGCCGCGGCGTCGTCGGCCACGGGCGGCTTGTCCGTGGCGGCGGGTGCGCTGGCGGCGTCGGCCTGGGCCTCGACCACCGGCGCGGACGCCACGGGCGGAGGCGCCACGGCCGGCACCGGGGCCGCGGAAGCCGCGGCCACGGCGGCCGGCGCCGAAGCGGCCGCCTCGTCGGCCGACGCTCCGGACGGGCGCGTGGCGAACCACGCGCCGGCGGCGATCGCGACGACGGCGGCTCCGGCGATGGGCAGCAGCAGCTTGTTCCTGCCCGACGCGGACGCGGATTTCGGCGCGGGTGCGGGGACCGGCACGGGCTTCGGTGCGGCCGCTGTCGACGGGGTCGGCGCCGGCGTCGGCACCGGCTTGGCCTCGATGGGACGGATCTGCGTCGCCTCGGCGTCGTCCGGCCGGGGGCCGCGCAGCGGGGCGATCATCGTCGCCTCGGCATCGTCGGCGTCGCGGGCCGCGGCCTCGGCGCGACGTGCCGCGTCCTCGTCGGCCTTGCGGCGGGCCTCGAAGTCGGCGCGCTCCTTGGCGGCCTTCTCCTTGGCCGCGGCCTCCTTC
>DASQCX010000777.1:0-1579 GCA_035634455.1 Burkholderiaceae bacterium | reverse complement strand
CGGTTCTACGTCAGCATAGACGTCGACGCCTTCGACATGTCGCTGGTGCCGGGATGTGTGTCGGGCGAACCCGATGGCTTCGCCTATGGCGAGCTGCGTGAGACCCTGACGGCCATAGCCGAGCGCGTCGACGTCGTCGGCTTCGATTTCGTCGAGGTCAACCCCCAGCTCGACGTCGGTACCGGTGTCACGTCCTATCTCGGGGCGCAGACGATCATCGCCTTCCTGGCCGATATCTGCGACCAGCCGCGCTGGGCCAAGAGGCGCGCGGCGCGCTAGCGCACAAGCTCGACGCGCCGCATGCCACCCGCCGACCCCGCGATCGAGCAACTGGCGCGATGAGGGGCGGCACCCTCCCGGCAGGGCGTCAGCCCGGCGCCGCCTTTGTCGCGCACGCCGATGCGGCGAGCCGCTGCAATTCGGGAACACACGATGCGCAGTTGGTGCCGGCACGGGTTGCCGCGCCGATGGCCGCCGGCGAGCGCGCGCCGCTTGCGATCGCGGCCATGATGCGTGCGCGTCCGACCTGGAAACAGGCGCACACCAGCGGCCCCGCGTCCGCGCCACCCAGCGGCCGTCCCGCGAGCAGCGCCCGACGATCCTCCGGCGCGATCGCCGGCAACGCGAAACACGCCTTCAGCCATTCCGCGGACGGCAGCCGCGGATGGCTGGCGATGTAGATGACCGCTTCCAGCCGCGCATCGCGCAGCACCGCCAGGCGAAATTGTTGCGTGACCGTGTCCTCATAGGTGATGCGCTCGCCCGCAGGGAGCAGGCTGCCGCACCAGTCGCCCCAGCTGGTCGGCGGTGCTGCGAGCGCAAAGTACGTCGCGTGGCCGGCTTCCGTGCGCGAACGGGCCCAGTACGCCATGGCGTCGGTCGCGACCGGTCGGCGCGACAGCAGGAAGCCGAAGTGCGTCATCGGCAGTGGGTCGATGCGCGCCGGCGTCGCTTTCGCCTCGGGTTGACCGGAGAGGGGATCGGTTGCCGGCTGCACCAGCGCGCCGATGCGGGCACGCGAGCTGTTGGCGGCCGACCAGTGGATGGGCGCAAACAGCGAGCCGCGCGGTTGGCCATCGCTCAGCGTCACCCGCAGGGCGGCCGATCCGTAGCGCGTCGACACGCGCGCCAGCATACCCTGCCCGAGGCCAAGCGCCTCGCCATCGTCGGGATTGATCTCGACGAAGGGTTCGCTGATGTGAGCCGCCAGTCGTGGGCTCCTTCCGGTCCGGGTCATCGTGTGCCACTGGTCGCGCACGCGTCCGGTGTTGAGCACGAACGGCCACCTCGCCGACACGGCATGCGCCGGCCTGCCGGGCGCCACGGCGATCAGTCGCGCACGACCAGCAGGGGCGGGAAAGCTGCCGTCGGCAAACAGCCGCTCGGTTCCCCTGGCGTCTCCGGCAAGCGGCCATTGCACCGGCGCCAGGTCGTCGTAGGCGGCGTCCGTCAGCCGCGAAAGCGCGGAAATGTCGAACACGCGCCTCCCTCCATTCTCAGACCCGGATAGGGCGGCGTGCTCGCGGAAAATGTCGGCGGCGGATCGATACGCAAAGGCTGTGGACCAACCCAACCGTTG
>DASQCX010000776.1:0-3147 GCA_035634455.1 Burkholderiaceae bacterium | reverse complement strand
CAGTCGCCGGGGCCGACGATCGAGGTCGTCGAGGGCGACAAGGTGCGCCTGTTCGTCACCAACCGGCTGCCGGAGCGCACCGGCATGCACTGGCACGGCCAGCGACTGCCCAACGGCATGGACGGCGTCACCGGCCTCACGCAACCGGCGATCGCACCCGGCAAGACCTTCGTCTACGAGTTCGTCGCGCGCCGCGCCGGCACCTTCATGTACCACCCGCACGCCGACGAGATGGTGCAGATGGCGATGGGCATGATGGGCTTCTGGGTGACGCATCCGCGCGCGCCGACGCCCGCCATCGCCGCGGTCGACCGCGACTACGTCTTCCTGCTCAACGCCTACGACGTGACGCCCGGCGCCAGCGTCCCCAGGACGTCGACGATGACCGACTTCAACCTGTGGTCGTGGAACAGCCGCGTCTTCCCGGGCATCGCGCCGCTGGTGGCGCGCCAGCACGAGCGGGTGCGCATCCGCGTGGGCAACCTCACGATGACGAACCACCCGATCCACCTGCACGGCCACGAGATGCAGGTCACCGGCACCGACGGCGGCCCGACGCCGCCCGCCGCGCGCTGGCCCGAGGTGACGGTGGACGTCGCGGTCGGCCAGATGCGGCAGATGGAGTTCGTCGCCGACGCCGAGGGCGATTGGGCGCTGCACTGCCACAAGGCGCACCACACGATGAACGCGATGGGGCACGAGCTGCCCAACCTGATCGGCGTCGACCAGGACGCGGTCGTCGACAAGATCCGCAAGCTGGTGCCCGGCTACATGGCCATGGGCAGCGGCGGCATGGCCGAGATGACCGACATGCCCATGCCCGGCCCGCCCAACACCGCGCCGATGATGGGCGGCGACGGGCCGTACGGGTCGCTGGAGATGGGCGGCATGTTCAGCGTGGTCAAGGTGCGGCGCGACCAGGCGCCCGGCGACTACCGCGACCCGGGCTGGTACAAGCCGCCCGCCGGCAGCACCGCGACCGAATGGACGGGCGAGCCGCCGCCCGCCGCGTCGCATGCGGCCCACACCCCCCTGAATGACGTCACGGTCAAGGCGAAGAAGCCGGGCATGGGCGACATGCACATGGAACACTGACGCCAGTCATCCCTCCAACACCGATCGCACCCAGGAGAACCCATGACCACCCCGCTGCGCCTCGCGCTGGCGACCCTCGCCGCCACGCTCAGCCCGCTCGCCTTCGCGCACGCGTCGCTCGTCGACTCGTTCCCCGCCAAGGGCCAGACCCTCGCCGGCTCGCCGGCCGAGATCCACCTGACGTTCAACGAGCACGTCGAACCGCGCTACTGCCGCATCAAGCTGGTGAGCGACGACGGCAAGAACTTCGACGCCGACCGGCCGACGGCGGACAAGACCAGGCCGAACGCGATCGTCGCGGCGGTGCCCGTGCTCAAGCCCGGCACCTACAGCACGCGCTGGACGGCCGTCGGCAGCGACGGCCACAAGACGCACGGCGACTTCAAGTTCACCGTCGCGAAGTAGCCGCACGCATGGACGACGCCACCCTCGCGGCGCTGCGCACGGCAGCCGCCGCGGTGTTCGACATCGCCTTCGCCGCGATGGCCGGCGCGCTCGCCACGCCGGCGCTGCTGCACGACGCCTCCTCCAGCTGGGCCGCGCGGCACGTGCGCCGCTGCCGGCTGCTGTTCACGGCCGCCGCGTCGACGGCGCTGCTCGCCAGCCTCGCCTGGATGGCGGCGCAGGCGATCGCGATGACGGACCTGACGCCGGCCGACGCGCTGCTGGCCATCGGCGGCATCGTCGCCGACACCGGCTTCGGCCGCGCCTGGATGGCCCTCGTGCTGGCGCTCGCCGCGAGCCTCGCGCTCGCCACGGCGTGCCGCTACCGCGCGTTCCCGCTGCGCACGCTCGGCGTCGTGCTCGCGGTCATCGCCGTCGCGCACGCCTGCACCGGCCACGCAGCGGCGAACGGCCTGGGCTGGTTGGTGCCGACGATGGCCGTGCATCGCCTGGCCACCGGCCTGTGGGCGGGTGGCGTGTTCGCGGCCGCGCTGGTGCTGCGCGGTGCGCCCGACGCGGTCGACTGCGCGCGCTACGCCCGGCGGCTGTCGCGCCTGGCGACGGCGGCGCTGGCGGCGGTCGTGGTCACGGGCGCCGCGAGCGCCTGGCACGCGCTCGGCGGCTCGCTGGCGCCGCTCGCGCCGGCGCAGGCGTCGGCCTGGAGCGTGGCGCTGGAGATCAAGCTCGCGCTGGTGGCCGCGGCGATCGCGCTGGGCGGCGTCAACCGCTTCGTCGTGATGCAGGCGCTGCCCGGCGCGTGGCCGCGCTTCGCGCGCGTGCTGCGCGTCGAGTCCGGCGTGCTGCTGGCCGCGCTCGCGGTCGCCGCGTGGCTGGCGGGCGGCGAGCCGCCGGCGGTGTGATCAGGCGGCGCCGTCGCCAGCGGCCGCCTGCGTGACCGCGCGCTTGAGCTCTTCGACGGTGTAGCCCTGCTTCAGCAAGGCCTCGCGCAGCCAGGCCGGATGCTCGCCCTGGCCGTCCCAGGTCTCGCCGCTGACCGGATGGCGATAGCGGATCGGCAGCGAGCCGGCCGGCGGCGGGGGCGGCGGAGGCAGCGGGCCGTGCAGCTCCTGCGGCGTGATGTTCCAGAACTCGACGAGCTTGCGCACGGTGCGCAGCGCCGCGAGCTTCTCGGGTGGGTAGTCGTCGTCTTCGAGTTTCATCGGCCGCGGGTGCACAAGCTGGGACGGGGCGGGCTGTCGAGCAGCGGCCGTCGCCGTTGCGGCAATGGTAGCGCCCTTGCGGGTCGGGTCGCCGGTCGCGGGTCGCGCGGGCCGTTCATGAACAAGTGCCGGCGCGAGTTTCCGCCGGGCAACAATCGCGCCAACGATTCGCCGCCTGTCCGGGCCGGGCGCACGATGCCGACGAAAAGTCACACGCAGGCCGCGCGCCGCGCGCTACATTGAGCCGCTCCGTCCATCCGGGACGGCTTCACAACGGGCAGGAGAACGACATGGGTTTGCTTGATTCGATCGTCGGACAGGTCGCGGGCGCGCTGGGCAACGGCGGCGCCGGCCAGGGCGACGTGCATCCGGGACTGGTGGACGTCGTCTCGTCGATGATGACGCAGGGCGGCGGCCTGCAGGGCCTCGTCAACCAATTCGGGCAGCA
>DASQCX010000775.1:0-10093 GCA_035634455.1 Burkholderiaceae bacterium | reverse complement strand
CTGGAGGCGGTGCTGATGACGGTGAGCACGACGATGATCGGCGACTACTACGCCGGCGCGCAGCGCGAGCGCTTCATGTCGCTGCAGACCACGGTGTCGGCCACCGCCGCGTTCCTGCTCAACACGCTGGGCGGCGTCATCGCCGAGCACGGCTGGCGCGCGCCCTACTCCGTCTACGCGATCAGCCTGCTGCTGGCGCCGCTGATGGCGATCTTCCTGTGGGAGCCGCAGACGCGCGCGAGCATGTCGAGCGCCGAGGTCGAGCGCGACAACCTCGCCTTCCGCCCCGGCCTGCTGGCCTTCACCTGCGCGCTGGCGGTGGTCACGGGCGTGATGTTCCTGACGGTGCCGGTGCACTTCGGCTACCTGTTCGGCGCGATCGGCGTGCAGTCACCGTCGCAGATCGGACTGGCGTACGGCGCCAACAGCCTGGGCGTGATCGCGGGCACGCTGCTGTTCGGCTGGGTGCTGGCGCGCCGCCTGGGCGTGGCCTGGCAGCTGGCGGTCGGCAGCCTGGTCTGCGGCATCGGCTTCGCGCTGATGGCCGCGGCCCACGACTACGCCGCGCTCACCTTCGCGGGCTTCGTCAACGGCCTGGGCGCCGGCATCGTGCTGCCGACGATGGTCACGTGGAACATGCGCGACCTGCCCGTCTCGCGGCGCGGCATGGGCACCGGCGCGTTCCAGTCCTGCCTGTTCCTCGGCATGTTCCTCAACCCGATCCTGGTCGTCGGCCTGGAGAAGCAGCTGGCCGCGCCGCGCGCGCAGGCCGTCGGGTTGTTCGGCTTCGTGTTGCTGGGGCTGGCCATCGTCGCGGCGCTCGCCGCCGCCCTCGGCCGCTCGCGACGATCCTGACCGACGCGCGGCGCCGCGCCGCGACCGTCCCCTGAAGGCATGCCCTGAAGGCGCGCATCCGATGCGCCGGGGCGGAGCCTTGCCCAAGACCCATCGAGGAGACAACCTGTGTACCGTATCGATTCCCGCATCACCCTGATCGCGTCGGCGATCGCGCAGCTGGCCTTCGCCGGCGCCGCGCAGGCGCAGGCGGCCGCCGCCGCGGCGGCGCCCGCGTCCAGCGCGTCGGCCGCCGCGCCCGCGGCAACGGCGTCCGGCGCCGCGACCGGCCTGCAGCAGATCATCGTCACCGCCGAGCGCCACGTGCAGGACATGCAGAAGACCGCGCTGTCGGTGGTCGCGATCCCGGCCGAGGAGCTCTCCGAGCAAGGCCTGTCGACCTCGTCCGAGGCGCTCAAGAGCATCGCCAACGTCGAGGTGCAGGGCGCCGCCAAGGGCACCACCATCTCGATCCGCGGCCTCGGCTCCGACCTGCCGCCGGGCATCGGCGAGAACGCGGTGTCGACCAACTACGACGGCGTCTACAACGTCCGCAACGAGCAGGGCACGGTCGGCTACTTCGACCTCGCGCGGCTCGAGGTGCTGCGCGGGCCGCAGGGCACGCTGTACGGCCGCAACGCCACGGGCGGCGTCGTCAACGTCATCAGCAACGACCCGGTGCTCGGCAAGGCGGGCGGGCACTTCTCGCTGGAGGCCGGCAACTACAACCTGCTGCGCGGCGAGGCGGCCGTCAACGTGCCGATCAGCGACACGCTGGCCCTGCGCGCCGCGGTGGCGGCGATCAACCGCGACGGCTTCCTGTCGAACGGCCACGACGACCTCAACGGCCAGGCCGCGCGCTTGAAGCTGCTGTTCAAGCCGAGCGCGGGCAACTCGGTCCTGTTCGGCGTCGAGAAGGTCAAGGAAGGCGGCAAGGGGCCGGGCGCCAGCGACGCCGCCAACTGGCCGTCCGACCCGCTCAAGACCAGCGACCCGTCCGAAGGCTCGCAGACCTACCACTCGACCAAGACCTGGCTGCAGGCCGACTTCGACCTCGGCTTCGCGACGCTCACCGCGATCCCGTCGTACAGCCACGGCTCGGGCGAGACCGTCGGCTACTTCGGCGGCAACGGCAGCGACAGCCAGGACCCGAAGGACATCACGCAGAAGAGCGCCGAGGTGCGCCTGGCCGGCAACGGCAAGGGGCCGCTGCAGTGGTCGGTCGGCGCCTACTACTACGACATGTTCCAGTGGACGTCGGGCGTCGGCCTGACCTCGCCGTACTCGACCAGCTTCACCAAGGACTGGGCGACGTCCAAGGCCTTGTTCGGCCAGGTCACGTACGCGCTCACCGACTCGCTGCGCCTGGTCGGCGGCGTGCGCGAGACGCACGACTGGAAGCGCGGCGTCAACGGCGGCTTCTTCAACAACGACGCGAGCAAGAGCTGGTCGCACGCCGACTACCGCGGCAGCCTCGAGTACGACCTTGCCAAGGACGTGATGCTGTACGGCACCATCGCGACAGGCTACCGCCCCGGCGGCTTCAACAACCAGGACGGCTCGCCCTACAAGCCCGAGACGCTGACGTCCTACGAGGCCGGCGTGAAGAGCCGCCTGTTCGACAACCAGGTCGAGATCAACGCCGACGTGTTCGACTACATGTACAAGAACTACCAGACGGTGGACTTCTACATCGACACCGCCTCGAACGCGCCGATCTTCTCGTACTACAACGTCCCGCACCAGCGCATCCGCGGCGTCGAGCTCGAGGCGCAGGCGCTGCTGACGATGCACGACAAGGTCAACGCGTCGATCGCCTACCTGGACGGCAAGTTCGGCTCCGGCTTCGCGCCGCACGTCAACGGCCCGTTCTCGCCCGGCGTCGACCTGAGCGGCGAGCCGCTGCCGCACTCGCCCAAGGGCACGGCCAAGCTCGGCTACCAGCACTTCTTCGACCTGCCCAACGACGGTCGCATCACCGCGCGCCTGGACGGCCGCTACACGAGCGCCCAGTACGTCTCCCTCAGCGAGAGCGAGGTCTCGCTGCAGAAGGGCTACACCACGGGCGACGCCTCGCTGGTCTACAGCGCGCCCGACGACAAGTGGAGCCTGACGGCGTACTGCAAGAACGTGAACAACAAGATCACGAAGACGGCGTACTTCGTCGGCTACCTGACGCCGTCCGACCCGCGCACCTTCGGCCTGATCCTGAATTCCAGCTTCTGAGAAAGGGACGACGACACCATGCGCCAATGGCATCGCCGCATCAGCCTGTTCGTCGGCGTCTTCATGCTGTTCATCGCGCTGACCGGCGCGCTGCTGCAGGGCCAGACGATGCTGGGCGGCGGCGACGGCCCGCCGGGGCCCGGCACCGCCGACGGGCCGGCCGCGCCGCCGGCCGTCGGCGACGACGAGGTCAAGGCGCTGCTCGCGTCCAGCCTCGCCGGCGCGCGCCGCCAGAGCCGGGGGACCTTGATGGGCATCGAGCTGCGCTTCGGCGGCCGGCCCACGGCGGACGTCGTCGTCGCGGAGCCGACGATGCGCAAGCTGCGGCTGGACGCGCGCACCGGCGAGCCGCTGGACACCGCGTCGACGCCGGGCCACCGCGACCTGCACGGCATCCTGCTCGACCTGCACCAGGGCGCGTTCGCCGGCGCGGCCGGGCGCATCATCAGCCTCGTCTGCGGCGTGGCGCTGGCGGTCCTGTCGTTCACGGGACTCTGGGTCTACGTCCAGATGTTCCGGCGCCGGCGTGCGAACAGGCAGGCCGCGCTGGTCTGGTGACTCGTCGAATTCCAGGAAGAAAGCACATCACGCCATGACCGACATCTTCAAGCCCGCGCTGCCGGGCAAGCGCGGCGACCGCCTGCAGGGCAAGGTCGCGATCGTCACCGGCATCGGCGCGGGCATCGGGCGCGGCGTCGCGCTGATGTTCGCGCAGCAGGGCGCGCACGTCGTCGGCTGCGACATCGACGCGGCGAGCGCGCAGGCCACGGTCGACTTCGCGGCCCGCGAGGGGCTGCGCATCGACAGCCTGCATCCGCTGGACCTCACCCGGCCCGACGCGTCGCGGCGCCTGGTCGACCGCGCGGTCGAACTGCACGGCGGCCTCGACATCCTCGTCAACGCGGCGGCCTTCGGCGCCTTCGAGTGGCTCGAGCAGATGGACTACGAGTCGCAGTGGCGGCGCACGCTCACGGGCGAGGTCGACATCGTCTTCCTCGCGTGCCAGGCCGCGTGGCCGCACCTGAAGACGCGCGGCGGCGCCTCGGTGATCAACTTCGCGTCGGCCAACGCGCGCGTCGCGCTGCCGACCTCGCCGGCGCTCGCGCACTGCGCGGGCAAGGGCGCGGTGCTCGCGATGAGCCGGCAGCTGGCGATGGAGGGCGGGCCGCACGGGATCCGCGTCAACACCATCTCGCCGGCGCTCATCGAGACCGCCGCGACGCGCCATCCGCTGGAGAACATCCCGGGCTTCCGCGAGCAGGCGCTGTCCAAGTTCATGCTCAAGCGCCTGGGCCAGCCCGAGGACATCGGCTGGCTCGCGATCTACCTGGCCTCGGACGAATCGAGCTGGGTCACCGCCGCCGACTTCGCCGTCGACGCCGGGGCGACGGCCTGGTAGCCGCCCCGAGTCGACGACCCTTCTTTCCAACCCGCCCCACGACTTCATGCAACGAAGCCACTTCACGCAAGCCTTCGCCGTCCTCCTCGCGATGAGCGCCAGCGCGTTCGCGCAGCCACCGGCGCCGGGCGGCATGCCCCCCGGGGGGAATCCGCCCGCGGGCGCCCCGGCCGGCGGCCCGCCGCCCGGCATGCCTCCGGGCGGCGGCATGGCGATGAAGACGAGCGCGGACATCCAGTACGCCGTCGCGATCGACGTCGTCGACGGCCAGCCCCGGACCGGCACCGTCGGCAAGGTCACCGGCAAGCTGGCCGCGACCACCACCACCGGCGTGAAGGTGCGCGCCGCCGAGACGCACGGCGGCGGCCTGTACGTGCACGGCCGCCGGCCGTTCACGCTGGCGAACTCGCAGATCGAGCTGTCGGGCGGCGGCCTGTCCGACTTCGACGGCATCGCCGCCGGCGCCCTGGTGCGCGACGGCGCCACGATGACGCTGCGCGACGTCCGCGTCACCACGAACGGCATCGTGTCCTCGGCCGCGGTGGCCACCGACAGGACGACGCTGAAGGTCCACCACTCGACGCTCGTGGCCAACGGCGGCGCGGCCCCCAGCGGCTACGTGCGCCGCATCGGCCCCGGCATGATGGAGCCGCCGACCCCGCTGGGCATCGTCGGCACCGCGCGCGCCGCGCTGATCATGGGCGAGGCCAAGGCCTACTTCTACGACAGCACCATCATCGCGGAAGGCTGGGGCGCGCTGTCGACCGACGCCGCGCACGGCGCCTACCTCGAGGCCGACCGCTGCGACATCCAGGTGCACCGCAGCGGCTACGGCACCTACGCCGACAACGGCGCCACGGTCGTCATCAACGACTCGAGGATGCACGTGGCGACCTTCGGCGGCGTCATCGCCGGCCAGGCCAGCATCGCGCTGAACAACGACAAGATCGTCTCCGAAGGCAACGCGGTGATGATCCACGACGTGATGGGCTCGACCGCCGACGTCGGCACGCTGACGATCAAGGGCGGCGAGATCCGCTCGACCAACGCCGCGATCCTGGTCAAGAGCGCCAACGCCGAGATCCTGGTCGACGGCGCGAAGATCGGCGCGCTCAACGGCGACCTGCTGCTGGGCGAGAACAACGACGACGCGAACGCCACCAAGGTCGGCGGCGCGAAGGTCGCCGGCATCCACGCCACGATCCGCAACACCGCGCTGCAGGGCAACGTCATCCACCTGGACACCGACCGCGGCATGGCCGTCGACTTCGAGAACGCCTCGCTCAAGGGCGCGATCCGCGGCGCGACCGTGAAGTTCGACGGCGCCAGCCGCTGGACGGCCACCGCCGATTCGCAGGTGACGCTGGCAGGCCACGTCGACACCGCCCGCATCGACGCGCTGGCGGGCGTCGCCATCCACGCCCGGGCCGGCGGCAGCGACGCGACCCGCGGGCGCGTCGCGCTGCAGGGTGGCGGCTCGCTCGACATCGAATGAATGACGCGGTGGAGCTCGCGACCCGGCGCAGGGCGACCGGCATCGCCGTCGCTCCGCACGCGGTCGCGCCATCCGCGCACACCCCCGCATTCCACGCAAACAACAGCAATTCCATGACCACTCGCTTCTCCCTCACCGCCCGCCCGACCCTGACCGCGCTGGCCGCCGCCCTCGCGGCCTTGGCCAACGTGCCGGCCTTCGCGCAGCCGCCCGGCATGCCCAGCCCCGCGCAGCTCGCGGCCGCCGAGCGCAACCGCAGCGTCTCCGCCGGCGACGCCTGGATCGTCGACCGCACGACCACGCTGGACAGCCTGCGCCTGGAGCCGGGCGCGTCGATCGCCGCGCCCGCAGGCCACAGCCTGACGATGACCGTCGACGGCGTCGAGACGGGCTTCCGTCCCGGACTCGTCAAGGGCCGGATCGTGCTGACCGTCACCGACGAGGTCGCGGTGAAGTTCTCGCCGCTGATGACGCACCACTTCCGCCAGGCGCTGTTCCTGGACGCGAACGGCGTCGTGCCGTCCAAGTCGGTGACCAGCGCCGCGGGCGGCTTCCTGGCCAAGGACGGCGTGCTGTCCGGCGCCAGCGTGCGCTCCAAGGGCGAGAACTTCAACGGCGTCTACGTCACCGGCGGCACCTGGACGCTGAAGGACCTGGTGCTGGACTTCGAGGGCAACGGCGGCAACGACTTCGCCGGCTACGGCGCGGGCGTGATGTCCGACGGCAAGGACACGACGCTGATCGTCGACAACGCCAAGGTCTCGACGCACGGCGCGGTGCGCACCACCGTGATCGCCAACGGCGGCTCGAACCTGATCGTCAAGAACTCCACGGTGGCCTCGAAGACCGGCGTGCTGCCCGCGGACTACCGCTCCAACGTCACGCCCGGCGAGATGAAGGACGCGCCGTGGATGCTGGGCATCAAGGGCAACGTGCGCGCCACCAACGTGCTGGGCGACCGGACGACCGCCACCTACATCAACACCCGGTTGTCGTCCGACGGCTGGGGCGTGCTGTCGATCGACGCGAGCCAGGACACGAAGCTGACCGCGATCGACAGCGAGATCGACCTCCAGGGCGCGTCGGGCTACGGCACCTACGCGATCGGCAACTCCACCAACTCGTTCTACGGCTCGAGCCTGCGCGTGCCGACCTTCGGCGCCATCATCACCGGCGGCCACGCGGTGTTCGCCTCCAGCAGCGCGGCCAACGTCGCCAAGGTCGACGCGGACGTGCACCTGCACCTGAGCCCGCAGGAACTGGCCGCGCTGCCGGTGCGCCAGACCACGGTCGAATCCAGGCGCTTCGGCGTGATGATGTGGGGCGACGCGACGGTCAGGATCGCCGATGGCACGGTGTTCGACACCGGCGAGGCGGTGTTCCTCGACAAGGGCGCGGCCTCGCGCATCGATGTCGACGGCTCGGGCGGCGCGCGGCTGAACGCGCGCAACGGCGTGATCTTCCAGGCGATCGACAACGACGATCCCGGCCCGCAGATGGTGGAAGGCCTGATGCTCAACACGGGCGTCTTCCACGACCCCGCCGAGGCGCCCGCCAGGATCGCCGGCTTCGATCTGGCCGCGGAGCACAAGACCGACATGGTCGCGTCGTTCTCGCACATCCAGCTCAAGGGCGACTTCTACAACGCCATCCGCAGCATCGCGGTCGGCGGCGGCATGACCCCGGACGGCGGGATGCGTCCGCCCACGGGCAAGGCCGGCTCGAACCTGATCCTCGCCTTCGCGGACTCCGGCGTCACCGGCCGCATCACGGCAGCGAGCGCGAAGCACCGCAAGCCGACGATCACGCCGGCGGACTACGAGTGGCTGGCGGAGGTCGTCAACACGCCGGCGCCGGCGATCAACAACGGCGTGGTCGTGTCGCTGAAGCACTCGACCTGGACCGTGACGGGCAAGTCCTACCTCAGCAGCCTGACGCTCGACGAGCAGTCGTCCATCGTCGGCGCCGACCGCCGCGCCGTGAAGCTGACCGTCGACGGCGTGGCCACGCCCCTGAAACCCGGCAGCTACAAGGGCGCGATCGTCCTGAGCGCCGGCGGCTGAGCGCACCCGGACACACGAACCACAACGACAACGGAGACACACCAAGCATGAGAACCACCCCCTTCAACGGCCGGCGCCTCGAGCTGACGCTGGTCGCCGGCGCCGCCATCGCCACGTTCGCGAGCCTGCCGGCGCACGCCGCGGGCGCGGCCCCGGCCGCCGCGCCCGCGGCGTCGTCGGCCAGTGCGGCGGCGCCCGCCAGGGCCGCGTCGGCCGCGGTGCTGGACACGCAGGAGGTCGTCATCACCTCCGAGCGCCGCAGCTCCACGGTGCAGAAGACGGCGGCGTCCATCACCGTGAAGAACGGCGACGGCATGAGCGAGGCCGGCCAGACCTCGCTCACGCAAATGCTGGAGGACGTGCCCGGCCTGAGCGCGGGCTCGCAGGGCGGCTCCACCACCGACTCGCCGGGCGCCGGCGTGGTGGTGCGCGGTGTGCAGCCCGACACGCTCGCAGGCGGCGCGTCGTCGGCCGCGCCGACCACGGCGGTCTACACCGATTCGGTGTTCAACGGCATCGGCGGCGACTATGACGTGGAGCGGCTCGAGGTGCTGCGCGGCCCGCAGGGCACGCTGTACGGTCGCAGCGCGACCAGCGGCGTGGTGTCCATCGTCACCAACAACCCGCAGCTCAGGCACAACGGCGGCGACCTCCTGCTCGAAGGCGGCACGGCGAGCCTGAAACACGCGAGCGGCGACGTCAACGTCGCGCTCGGCGACGCCACCGCGCTGCGCGTGGCCGCCAACGACTTCCAGCGCGACGGCTACTACTCGAAGGACGGCGGCTACCAGCACACGCGCGGTCTGCGCGGCAAGCTGCTGTTCAAGCCCTCGGACGACTTCAGCATCCTCCTGGGCGGCGCGCGCCAGGTGCAGGACATCCACTCCGGCGGCGAGACGATGGTCGCGACGGGCCCGAGCAGCTACAGCACGTCCTCGGGCAGCGTCGCCGACCAGAAGTACGCCTCCAACCAGTTCTGGGCCCAGCTGGACTGGAATCTGGGCTGGGCCGGCCTGACCTACATCCCGTCGTACCGCAACTGGCACACGCAGGGCGACCAGATCGTCGGCGCCAACATCATCCACCAGTCCAACAACTACCCGACGGATCGCTTCCTCACGCAGGAGCTGCGGCTGACGTCCAGGGACTCGGGGCCGCTGAAGTGGCTGGTCGGCGCGTTCTACTACGACAACCAGTACGAGAACAAGAGCTCCGCCACCTGGATCGCCTCGCAGGCGCTGACCTGGGAGCAGGACGTCAACAAGAGCACCCGCAACATCGGCCTGTTCGGCGAGGGCACGTACGCGGTGGCGCCCGACACCCGCCTGACCGCCGGCCTGCGCGTGGACACGACGCGGGTCGACACCTACGGCTACTACACGGCCAACAATGCGACGGCGTCGACGGGCTGCACCGACCCGACCTGCACGAGCTGGGCCCTGCCGGAGGACCTGTCGACCGTGTCGCTGACCCGGGACCAGGGCCGCCTGACCTTCCACAACACGACGTTCAAGCTGCGCGGCGAGCACGACTTCGCGCCGACGCACTCCGTCTACGCGACCGTCGCCTCCGGCTTCCTGCCGGGCGACTCGCAGTTCACGAAGACCTCCGCCGGCGCCACCGCGATGCCGTACACGCAGGAGCGGCTGATGTCGTACGAGATCGGCAGCAAGAACCGCTTCCTCGACGGCCAGCTCACCGTCAACGCCGACCTGTTCTACTACGAGTACTCGGGCTTCCAGACCACGGCCAACACCTCGGGCGATCCGCGCAATCCGTCGTATGCCGTCGTGACCTCGCCGGCGCACATGATGGGCGGCGAGCTCGAGGGCCGCTGGCTCCTGACCCCGGCCGACGCGCTCAGCTTCAGCTACGCGTACATCAACGCCGACTACCACGGCACGGACGCGACCTTCCAGACCTACGTCGCCCAGAGCAAGATCCCCGGCATCTCGCCCAACACGGCCACGCTCGGCTACGACCACGTCTTCGCGGTCGGCGAGGGTTCGCTGAAGGCGCATGCCGACGCCCGCTACCAGGGCGGCTACTCGCTCACCGCCGAATCGGTCGCGGACA
>DASQCX010000774.1:0-6812 GCA_035634455.1 Burkholderiaceae bacterium | reverse complement strand
AGGCGTCGCTGCCCGTGCTGACCAGCGCCGGCGCGGCGAAGCCCTCGGCGATCGAGACGAAGGCCAGCCACGGCGCGTCCTGCAGCACGGCCAGCACGGCGCCGAACGCGGCGACCAGCGCCATGAACGCGAACGCGAGGTCGGGCGGCAGCAGTGGATGCAGCCGCAGCGCGGCCAGCGTCGTCAGGTAGAAGATGCCGATCCCCGCGCCCTGCAGGATCACGCCGTAGCCGTTGCCGCCGGCGGCGTCGCGGCGATCGCGCAGGCGCCAGCCGATGGCGGTCAGCACGACGCCGACCAGCGCCACGCCGGCGTAGCGCAGCTCGACGGGCACGGTCACGCGCTCGGCCGTGTAGCGCAGCAGAAAGGCCAGGCCCAGGAACAGGATCAGCACGCCGGCCTTGACGATGGTGTTGCCGCCGAAGATCCAGCGCGCGACGAATGGCGGCAGGCGGTCGCGCAGCGGCACGGCGGGCGCCGGCGCGACGGGCGCGCGACGCGGCGGCGCGTCGATCGCCGCGGGACGGACGGCAGCGACGGCGGGGGCCGCTGCGACCCCGGCGGGCCTTGCGGCGGCGGGCGCAGGCTCGGCTGCAGGCGCAGTCGCTGGCGCGGGTGGCGGCGTGGCGGCCGCGGCGATCGTGTCCGCCGGCTCGGGTGCCGCGCCCGGCCGCAGCTCGGACACGTTCTTGCGCAACGCACCGAGCTCGCGTTCGAGCGCCACGACGCGCCGCAGCAGCGTCGCGGCGTCGAACTCCGATTGCGGCGATCGCCCGGCGTCGGAGCCGGCGCGCCAGCGCCATCCGATGGCGCCGCCCACCAACGCCATGCACAACGCGGTGGGCAGGTTGCCCAGCAGGCTCCCCAGCACCGCCCCCATCAGGCCGAACAGCAGATTCAAGCGAACTCCCCGCGCAGACGCGACAAGGGATTATGGATACTCGATCCATCGACAGGCGCGCGGCACGATCCCCCGATGCCCGGTATCGCCAGAGGCCCCCGGCGGCAGCGCGACGGGCTGCCGGCCGCCGGTCAGAACACCACGCCCGCGCGCAGGATCACGTTCGCGTACGGCGAGAACTCGCCCGTGCGCACGATCGCGCGCGCGCCGCGCGTGGCGGCCTTGAACTGCTCGTGCGGCAGCGTCGTGACGGGCGTCCGCGCGAGCTGGCGCCGCAGTTCGGCGTCGACGGCGGGATTGCGCGGCGCGAGCTCGTCGGCGATCACGGCGGCCTCGACCTGCATCTCGGACAGCACCGCGGCCAGCACGTCCTGCAAGCGCGGCACGCCGGCGCTGACCGCGAGGTCGATGCGGCGCGGGCCGTCGGGGATCGGCAGGCCCGCGTCGCCGATCACCAGCAGGTCGCCGTGCCCCAGGCGCGCGATGACCTCGGACAGCTCGGCGTGCAGCAGCGTCGTGCGCTTCATGGGCGGTCGCTGCCGGGCGTGGCCAGCTGGCGGCGATAGGGGATGGACGTCTGCGCGCCGCGCCGCGTCACGCACAGCGCGGCCGCGGCCTGGCC
This sequence comes from Burkholderiaceae bacterium, assembly GCA_035634455.1. GTDB lineage: Bacteria > Pseudomonadota > Gammaproteobacteria > Burkholderiales > Burkholderiaceae_C > Scleromatobacter. The sequence goes on along the minus strand of DASQCX010000774.1, from coordinate 5,289 downwards.
GAGTGCGACGGCGTCGTCCAGCGACTGGCCCTCGCACAGCGCGGTGGCCAGCGCGCCGATGAAGGTGTCGCCGGCCGCGGTGGTGTCGACGGCCTTGACCTTCCTGGCCGGCGAGTGGCGCGCGCCGCCGCCGTCGACGACCACGACGCCCTGCGCGCCGAGCGTCACCAGCACGCGCTCGGGGCCGCGCGCGCGCAGCACGCCGCCGGCCTGCGCGGCGGAGTTCGGGTCGACGACGTCGATCCCTGCATAGGCCGTGGCCTCGCTCTCGTTGAGGACGAGGATGTCGATCTTCGGCCACAGGTCGTCGGGCAGCGGCAGGGCCGGCGCGGGGTTCAGCAGCACGGGCACGTGGGCCGCGTGGGCGCGCTCGACCGCGGCCTGCACCGCGGCCAGCGGCACCTCGAGCTGCAGGATCAGCATGCCGGCCATGTCGATCATCGTGTGGGCCCGCGCCACGCTGGCCGGGTCGAGCAGGCCGTTGGCGCCGGGCGAGAGCACGATGCGGTTCTGGCCGTCGTCCTCGACCCAGATCGAGGCGACGCCGGTGTGCGTCGAGGCCAGGCCGCGCACTTCGCGCGCGTCGACGCCGTCGGATGCGAGCCCGGCCTTGAGCACGTCGCCGTTCGGGTCGATCCCCACGCGTCCGACCATGATGACGTTGGCCCCCATGCGCGCGCAGGCCACCGCCTGGTTCGCGCCCTTGCCGCCGGGCAGCATCGCGAAATCGAGGCCGGGCACCGTCTCGCCGCCGATGGGCGCGCGCGCCATGCGCATGACCAGGTCCATGTTGAGGCTGCCGACGACGACGATGGAGGAGCTCATGGGCGGGCCCTGCGGTTGGAGTTCTTGGACACGATCATGGCTCAGCCGCGCGGCGGCGCGGTGGATGCCCGCAGGTGCAGCGCGGGTTGCAGGATGGTGCGGCGCGGCTCGCTGCGGCCGTCGCGCAGGCGTTCGAGCAGCAGGCCGGCGGCGCCGGTGCCGATCGCCTCCTTGGGCTGGGCGACGGTGGTCAGCGGCGGCGAGGTGTAGGCGGCCAGCTCGATGTCGTCGAAGCCGACGACGGACAGCCGCCGCGGCACGTCGACGCCGGCCTCGTGCGCCGCGTGCAGCGCGCCGATGGCCATCATGTCGTTGCAGACGAACACGGCCGTCGGCGGCTGCGGCGAGCGCAGCAGGCGGCGCATCGCGGCGGCGCCGCCCGACGGGCCGAAGTCGCCGCGCGCCAGCTCGTCGGGGCGCGGCGCGATGCCGGCCTTCCCGAGCGCGCGCCGCCAGCCGGCCTCGCGCTGGTGGCTGGGCCGCAGGTCGGACGGGCCGACGATGCACGCGACGCGTTCGTGGCCCAGCTCCAGCAGGTGCGCGGTCGCCAGCTCGCCGCCGGCGGCGTGGTCGACCTCGATCAGGTCGACGGCGATCGTCTCGATCTCGCGGTCGACCAGCACCAGCGGCAGGCGCAGGTCCTTGCAGACGGCGACGATGGCGTCGTCGTCGCCCGAGGCCACCAGCACGATGCCGTCGACGCGGCGCTCGGCGAGCACGCGCAGGTGGTCGGCCTGCTGCTGCGGGTCGTCGTTCGAGTTGCACAGCAGCAGGCTGTAGCCGGCGGCGTAGCTGTGGTGCTCGACGCCGCGGATGATCTCGGCGAAGTATGGGTTCGAGTTGTTGGGCACCAGCATGCCGAGGGTGCGTGTCGTGTTGTGCTTGAGCCCGCGCGCGATCTCGCTGGGCACGTAGCCGAGCGCGTGCGCCGCCTCGTGCACCTTGGCCAGTGCCTGCTGGCTGACGAAGCGCGTGCCGTTGAGCGCGTGCGACACCGTGGTGACGGACACGCCCGCGCGCGCCGCCACGTCGCGGATGCTGGCGCGCCCGGTGGGCAGGGCCGCGTGGCCGCGGGGCGTCGTCGTCACTGGACGATCCTCCGTGCCGCGCGCTGCGGAAGTCGCGCTTCGGAGCGGCCGTGCGCGCTCATGCCGTCCTCTTGCGACGCTCGCGCAGCGTGTCCAGCACGACCGCGATGATGATGACGAAGCCGGTGATGATGCGCTTGGTCGGCTCGCTGGCGCCGATCTGCGCCAGCCCGGCCTCCAGCACCGAGATCACCAGCACGCCGAAGAAGGTGCTGGCCACCGAGCCGCGGCCGCCCATCAGGCTGGTGCCGCCGATGACCACCGACGCGATCACCACCAGCTCCGCCCCGGTGCCCGCGTTCGGGTCGGCGGCCTCCAGGCGCGAGGACAGGAACACGCCGCCGAGACCCGCGAGCAGCCCCGCAAGCGCGAACACCGCGATCTTGATCGGCCGCGGGTCGACGCCCGCCAGCCGCATCGCCTCCTCGTTGGTGCCGATGCCGATCAGGCTGCGGCCGAACACCGTGCGCGTGAGCACGACCTGCGCCACCGCGACGATGGCGATCGCGATGAAGAACGCCGGCGACAGCCCCGCGACGACGGGCTTGCCCAGCCAGTCGATGCGGCTGCCGATGTACTGCGTGCGCGAGTCGGTGGCCAGGTAGGCCGCGCCGCGCGCCATCTCCAGCATGCCGAGGGTGACGATGAACGACGGCAGCCGCCACGCCACCGTCACCGCGCCGTTGATCGCGCCGACCGCCAGCCCGGCGAGCATGGCCAGCAGCGTCGCGGGCAGCAGCGGCCAGTGCCATTGCAGCATCGCGATGCCCGCCACCGCGGCCGACAGCGCCATCACCGAGCCCACCGAAAGGTCGATGCCCGCGATGATCAGCACGAAGGTCATGCCCACCGCGGTCACGGCCACGGCGGGGATGTCGTTGGCGATCGTGACGAAGGTGTCGGCGGTGAAGAAGTACTCGCTCTGCCAGCTGAAGAAACCGACCATCAGCGCGAGCGCGGCCAGCAGGCCGGCGACGGTGCCGATGGCGCTGGCGAGCGCCGCGCGGGTGGTGAGGGGTCTGGACGAGGTCATGCGGGTTGTTCTTGCGGGGCCTGTTTCTCGACGGCGGTGTAGGCGCTGAACGCGGCCTCCAGCAGCAGCTGCTCGGTCCACGCGCCGCGCTCGAAGATGCGCACGAGCCGGCCGGCGCTCATCACGCCGATGCGGTCGCTTTGCGACATCAGCTCGCGCAGGTCCGACGACACCATCAGCAGCGCCTTGCCGGCGGCGGCGAGCTGGTCCATCCGCGCGTAGATGTCGGCGCGGGCGCCGATGTCGACGCCGCGCGTGGGCTCGTCCAGCAGCAGGACGTCGCAGTCGCGGTGCAGCCAGCGCGCGAACACCACCTTCTGCTGGTTGCCGCCCGACAGCTCGGCCACCGGCTGCTCGATCGAGTCGCTGCGCACGCGCAGCAGCGCGCGCAGGCGCTCGACCTCGGCGCGCTCGACGTCGCCCTGCAGCCAGCCGCCGCGCGACACCGCGCCGAGGTTGGCGAGCGTCGCGTTGACGCGGATCGACTGCGGCAGCAGCAGCCCCTGCGACTTGCGGTCCTCGGTGACGAAGCCGATGCCCTGGCGCACGGCCCGCATCGTCGAGGCGATGCGCGCCGGGACGTCCGATTCGCCGAGCAGGATCTCGCCGCCGTCCCTACGGTCGGCGCCGGCGATCAGCCGCAGCAGCTCGGTGCGGCCCGAGCCGACGAGCCCGGCCAGGCCCAGCACCTCGCCGGCGTGCAGGTCGAACGAGACGTCGCGCACGGCGCTCCCGCGTGCGAGCCCGCGCACCGCGAGCGCGCGCCGCCCGCGCGGGCGCACGGGGCGGTCGAGGCCCTCGTGCATGTCGCGGCCGACCATGCTGCGCACGATGTCGGCCTGCGTCAGGTCGCGCATGGGCCGCGTGTCGATGTGGCGGCCGTCGCGCAGCACCATCACGCGGTCGGCCACCTGCTGCAGCTCGTCGAGCCGGTGCGAGATGTAGACGACGGCCACGCCGCGCGCCTTCAGCAGCGCGATCTGCTCGAACAGGTGCGCGATCTCGCGCGTGGTCAGCGTGGCGGTGGGCTCGTCCAGGATCAGCAGCCGGCAGTCGCCGACCAGGCTGCGCGCGATCTCCACCATCTGCTGGTAGCCGACGCCCAGCGCGCTGACGGGCAGCCGCGGGTCGACGTCGTCCAGGCCGATCAGCGCCATCTGCCTGGCCGCGGCCTCGTTGAGCGCGTCGCCGCGGATGAAGCCGAAGCGCTGCGGCAGGCGGCCCAGCAGCAGGTTCTCGGCGACGCTGAGCGTGGGCACCAGGCTCAGCTCCTGCATCACCATGCGCACGCCCAGGCGCTCGGCGTCCTGGCGCGAGGCGGGGGCGTACGGCCGGCCCGCGAGGGTCAGCGTGCCGGCCGTGGGTTGCACCAGGCCGGCGACGATCTTGGACAGCGTGCTCTTGCCCGCGCCGTTCTCGCCGGTGAGCGCAAGCACCTCGCCGGCGCGCAGGTCGAAGTCGACGCCGGCGAGCACCGGCGTCGCGTAGGTCTTGCCGATGTCGCGGCCCTGCAGCAGCACGGGCGCGGCGCCCGTTCCGCCCGGGGCCGGCGACAGCGCGGCCGTCACTTCGTGACCAGCGTGACCTGCGTCTCCACCACCGGCGACAGGTCCTTCTGCGTCTTCTTTTCCTTGATCGCCTTGAGCGCCGTGTCGATGCCGAACACCGCCTGCTTCGCGCCGTACTGGTCGACCGTGGCCAGCACGCGGCCGTCGGCCAGCATCGGCTTGATGGCGGTGATGTTGTCGTAGCCGACCACCAGCACCTTGCCCGTCTTGCCCGCGCTCTTGATCGCGGCGACGGCGCCGAGCGCCATGTTGTCGTTGCCGGCCAGCAGCGCGCGCAGGTCCGGGTGCTCGCGCAGCATCGCGGCGGCGACGGCGTTGGCCTTGTCCATCTCCCACTGGCCCGACTGCGTGCTGACGATGTTGGCGCCGACGGCCTTCATCGCGTCGGTGAAGCCGGCGGTGCGCTGCTGCGCGTTGAAGGTGGTGGACACGCCCTCGAGGATGCCGACCTTGTCGCCGGACTTGAGCTGCTTGGCGAGGTAGTCGCCCGCGAGCTTGGCGCCCTTGCGGTTGTCCGGGCCGACGAACGGCACGACCAGGTTCTTCTCCTTGAGCGCGTCGGCGTCGAGCTTGTTGTCGATGTTGACGACGATCACGCCCTTGGACGCCGCCTCGGCGAGCACCGGCACGAGCGCCTTGGAGTCGGCCGGCGCGATGACGATCGCGTCCACGTGCTCGACGACCATCTGCTGCACGATCTTGATCTGCGCGGCGGTGTCCGTCTCGTCCTTGATGCCGTTGGCAATCAGCGTGAAGTCGGCGGCGTGCTCCTTCT
>DASQCX010000773.1:0-2232 GCA_035634455.1 Burkholderiaceae bacterium | reverse complement strand
GGCCACCGCCACCGTGAACTGCGCCGGCGGCGGCACGGCCACGGTGAGCATCAGCGGCGACAGCACCGCGGCGATGGAGCTCGACGGCCAGCTCGACGCCGGCGAGCGCTACACCGTCACCTACGCGCAATGCACCGGCGGCGCGGGCTGGGCGCAGCTGAACGGCAGCGTCGTGATGGACGTCACCGCCGCCGACCACGCCACGTCGCCGGCGTCGTTTTCCGTGAACCTGACGGTCACCGACCTCGCGCTGAGCCTGCCGGCCGGCACCGCGACGCTAGCCGGCACCGCGACCGTCAGCCGCAGCGTCGCGACGGCCAACGGCACGACGACGACCAGCTCGCACGTGACGGTGCCCAGCGCGACGCTCGCCACCGCGTTCAACTCGCGCACCGGCTCGTTCACGCTGACCGGCCTGGACGCGACGCGCACCCTGACCTGGGTCGGCGGCGCCGTGACGGCCTCGCAGTACAGCGGCCAGCACACGCTGTCGGGCACGGCCTGGGGCCGCACGTTCTCGATGACCGTGTCGACCGCCGGCAACGTCGACTACGACGCCACCGGCGCGCTGGTCGCGGGCAGTTGGACGGTGGTGCGGCCCAGGGCGACGATCGCCGCCACGGTGGCCAACGGCACGGTGGTGATGACGGTGGACGACGGCAACGACGGCACGATCGACCACACGTGGACGTTCCCGGTCGCGCAGCTGGACGCGTCGGCCGGCTGAGTCCGCGCGGACGAGCAGGCGCGCGACCGCCGGATCTGGCGGATACTCGACGCTTCGCCCGGCGGACTCCCCGGCGCGCGCATCGCCGAGGATAGGCCGGACATGCTTCCCCATCGAATTGGCCGCTACGACGTCGCCGCCGAGCTCGGGCGCGGCGCGACCAGCATCGTCTACAAGGGCGTCGACCCGGCGGACGGCCGCGTCGTCGCGATCAAGACCCTGCAGCGCAGCGGCGTCGACGGCGACGCGGACGCCGACGCCATCCTGCTGCGCTTCCGCAACGAGGCGCGCGCCATCGGACGCCTGCGCCATCCCGGCGTCGTCGCCGTCGACGAGTTCGGCGAGGACGGCCTGCACAGCTGGATCGCGATGGAGTACGTCGAGGGCAGCACGCTCGACGAGGTCCTGCTGCGCAGCCCCCTGCCGGGCCAGGAGCGCGCCGTGGCCATCATGGACGAACTGCTGGACGCGCTCGGCTGCGTGCACCGCGAAGGCATCTGCCACCGCGACGTCAAGCCCGCCAACATCCTGGTCACGAGCGCGGGCCGCGTGAAGCTCACGGACTTCGGCGTGGCGCGGCTGCGCGACCTCGGGCTGACGCGGGTCTCGTCGGCCGTCGTCGGCACGCCGGCCTTCATGGCGCCCGAGCAGTTCACGGGCGGCGCGCTCGACCACCGCGCCGACCTGTTCGCCTGCGGCGTGCTGCTGTACCTGATGCTGAGCGGGCGCCGCCCGTTCACCGGCGCGCCGGCCGCCGTGATGCACCAGATCCTGAACGAGGAGCCGGCCCTGCTCAGCGAGGCGGCCGGCGGCGTGCTCGGGCGCGCGTACGACGGCGTCGTCGCGCGCGCCCTGGCCAAGCGCGCCGGCGAGCGCTTCGCGAGCGCCGACGAGATGCGCGCCGCGCTGCGCGCCGCCGCATCGCGCGCCGCCGAGGCGACGCGGCTCATGATGGACAAGACCGTGCTGCAGGACGCCGGGCGCACGAGCTGGGGCACGCTGGCCGGAGTGCCCTCGGCGCCGGCCTGCTCGGACGAGGAGCTGGCCTCGATCGAGCGTGCGCTGGCGGCGCACCATGCCGCGCCGGCGGCGCGCGTGGTGCTGGACGAGGCGCACGCGCGGGTCGACGCGTTCGCCTTGTACGAGCCCGTCTCCGGCGAGACCGCGACCTGCCTCGACACCTCGTTCCGCGCGGATGCCGACGACGACCGCGGCCCTGGCGCCGCCCTGCCGCCCGCGGTCTGCATCGCCGCGCAGCAGCTGCTGTCGCGCCGCCTGGGGCCGGTCGCCGGGCTGCTCGTCAAGCGCGCCGCGGACGCCGCGTCCGGCTCGCCTCCGGCGTTCATCGCGAACCTGCTCGCGGACCTGCCCGGCCCGCAGCGCGACGCGTTGCGCGTCGAACTTGAAGCTTTGCTGGAGCCCGCTCAGCGCGCCTGATTCGGCCGGTAGCGGCACTCCAGCCGGTCGCCGCGGTAGATCTCGAACGGCAGGTCGCCGATGCGCAG
>DASQCX010000772.1:0-1566 GCA_035634455.1 Burkholderiaceae bacterium | reverse complement strand
CGGGCGCGTTGTCGCTGCGCGTCGAAGCGGACGGCGATGACCTCGCGCGCGTCAGCATCGCCGTTGTTGACGGCGCCGTGGAAGTTGCGGTCGACCCCTGCGCGGCGCGCCCGGCCGAGCTGGCGCGCCGTCGCCGGGTTCCGCTCGATGGCGTGACGATTTACGCGCTCGCCGAGAGCATTGCTGGCTGTGCCTGGCCGGCAATCGCGCATCACGCGAGCGCGCGGCCCGGGTTGAGCGCGTAAATGCCGCCGCTCGCCTTCCCCGTGGTGCTGGCGATGCTCGCCGCCCTGATCAGCTGGTTGCTGATCGGGCTCTATGCACGGGCCATGGCGGGCACGCGGCAGCTCGACGTACCGAACGCGCGCAGCATGCACCGCGCGCCGGTGCCGGTCGGAGCCGGCGCGGCGATCGTCGCCACGATCTTCCTGTTGTGGCCGCCGACCGCGGGGGCGGCGACCAGCGCGCACGCACCGCTGCTCGCCGGCCTCGCCGGCCTCGCCGGCCTGTCCTGGATCGACGATCGGCGCCAGCTGTCGCCTGCGGTCCGCCTCGGCGCCCAGGCGGCGGCCGTTGCGCTGTGCCTCGCCCTGCTGCCGGCAACGGCGCGGCTCGCCAGTGGTGTCCCGCTGGCGATCGAACGCCTCGCGCTGGCGCTCGCCTGGCTGTGGTTCATCAATTTGTTCAACTTCATGGACGGGATCGACGGTCTTGCCGGCAGCGAGGCGGTTGCCATCGCCACCGGCTATCTGCTGCTGCTGAGCGCCATGGGCCTCGACGGGCCGCTGTGGCGGTTGGCGCTCATCATTGCCGCCGCGAGCGCGGGCTACCTGCTGTGGAATTGGCATCCCGCCAAGGTGTTCATGGGCGACGCCGGCTCAATACCGCTCGGCTTTCTACTCGGCTGGCTGATGCTCGATCTCGGCCTGCGTGGCCGCTGGTCCGCGGCGGCAATCCTTCCGCTCTACTTCCTGTGCGATGCCACCATCACGCTGGCGAGGCGCGCGCTGCGCGGCAACAGACCCTGGGAGGCACACCGCGAGCATTTCTATCAGCGCGCGGTGCTCGCCGGTGCCAGCCCGGCCGCCGTCGTGTGCCTGGTCAGCGCGACCAATTTGGCCCTCCTCGTGCTGGCGGTGGTCTCGCGCGACCGCCCCCTGCCGGCGCTGGCGGCGGCGCTGGCGGCCGTCGCACTGCTGCTGTTGCAGCTCCAGCGCATGGCGCGCCGTCGGACGCTATGAGGCCTTTCCGAGCAGGGCTTGGTAGCTCGCGCACAACATGTGCGTGACGTGCGCCTCGGTAAAACCGTGCAGCAGGCGCAGGCGCGCAGCCGCGCCCATGCGCACGCGCAATTCAGCCCCTGCCGCCAGCTGCTGCATGGCGTCGGCCAGGGCCCCGGCGTGCGCCGGCGGCACGAGCAGCCCCTCAAGGCCATGTCGCAAGAAATAGCGCGCGCCCGGCACGTCGCTGGCAACCGACGGCCGGGCGCAGGCGGCCGCTTCCAGCAACGGGCGGCACACCGCGCCGCCGCCGCGCCGCGGCAGCACGAGAAAATCGGCGCCGCGC
>DASQCX010000771.1:0-2669 GCA_035634455.1 Burkholderiaceae bacterium | reverse complement strand
GGTCGCGCCCCGGCTGGCGGACATCGACGAGGAGCTGGCATCGCTGAGCTCCCTGCGCGACAAGCCCGCCGGAACGGTCCGCATCACCGCGCACGACCATGCCATCCGGACGGTGCTCTGGCCGAAGCTCGTGCCCCTGATGCACGAGTACCCGGACGTGCAGATCGAGATCAGCGTCGACTATGGACTGACCGACATCGTGGCCCAGCGCTTCGACGCCGGCGTGCGCTCGGGCGACCTCGTCAACAAGGACATGATCGCGGTGCGCATCGGGCCGGAAGTGCGGATGGCCGTCACCGGCTCGCCGGCGTACTTCAGGGCGAAGCCCAGGCCCCGGTCGCCGCGCGACCTGACGGAGCATCGCTGCCTCAACCTGCGGCTCGCGACCCACGGCGGCCTGTACGCCTGGGAATTCGAGAAGGACGGGCGCGAGATGCAGGTCCGGGTCGCCGGCCAGGCCGTGTTCAACAACACCCTGCTGATGGTGGACGCGGCCCTCGCCGACCTGGGCCTGTGCTACGTCCCGCTCGATTTCGTGCAGCCGCACATCGACGCGGGCCGGCTCGTCCCGGTCCTGCGCGATTGGTGGCCGAAGTTTCCGGGCTACCACCTGTACTACCCGAGCCGCCGCCAGATGTCGCCGGCGCTGACGCTGGTCATCGAGGCGCTGCGCTTCAGACGATGACCGCGGGCACGGATGGGCACCGCGCCCGAGTCGTGCCCAAAAGAAAAGGGTCTGGCAGCAGCCAGGCCCTCGGATTTGTTGGTGGAGATGAGCTTCGCATTGCGAATGCCGCAACCCTCTGGAACTCAAACCGATTCCCACCCGTCTCGGGGCCCCAGCAAAAATAGCCAGTCGATCCGCTGACGACTACGCTCGACAACGCGGCGTTCGGCGGCACGCGTCCCGCCTTCGATGCTGGCCACTTCAGGTGGGGGTTAGGAAGGTGCCCCGATCGACCGGCCGCGACCCGTCGCGGTACTCGGGTAATCGGATCGTCAATGACAGATCATCGCGTGGCCGGCCGGAACGTCGATTCTTTCCGGCCGCCGCATTTCCTCCATCACGCAGCGTGTCGCGCGGCCGTTCCAGCTGCATGATTCGAGGCACCCGAGCGGACCGTTGAATGGGCGCGGCCGCACGCGCCGCGGGATGGCGACCGCCAGCACCCGCCTCCCCGACCGGGGTGCCAGGATGATCAACGAGGGGGAAGCGCCATCAACCAAACACAACGACAGACTGCGGACCACGAGCGGTCCGATGCACCGGCGACCGATTTCCTGGACACGTTGCCCTTCAACTATCAGCGCGGCGAAGAGCCGCAGCACCTGTCCGAAGTCGTTGCCCCTACTCCGCCTGCGCATGCGCCGCCGGCCGAAGCGGGCACGACGCAGGCGAAGACGCAGCGACCCCTTGCGGCCGGCGGGGCCGCGCCGCGGGCTGCGGCGCCCGAGCCGCCGCGTGTCGCGCCGAGCCCGGCGACGCATGTCCGCCCGCAAGAAGCCGGACGCATCCCCGCGACAGCGGCGCCGGTGCGCGCGCGCGTGGCGGCGACGTCGTCCGTGCGCCGCGATCCGGGGCCCGATTCCATCTTGCGCGAGCGCTGGGCGCTGAGTGGCGGTGCCGACTACGTCGCGCGCTTCGCGCCGTCAGGCCAACCCGTGCCCCCCGTGCGGTCGGCGACGGGTGGCACGCTGCGCGACGAGCGCGGCCGGCCAACTGGCGGACCGGGCACGACGGCGCGTCGCCGTTCGCAGCGAGCGTCGCGCGGTCGCACCACCATGGCGTTCGCGGCGGTGGCGCTCGCGTTGGCGTTTGCCGCCGCGTGGCGGTGGGCGGGATGGCCGGCTCGCGCCGCCTCGGCGGCGTCGCCAGCGGCTGTTGCCGCCACGGACGGCGCGCGCCCGGCGTCCGAGACAGTGCCGCCGGCCTTGGCAGCGGGTTGCCCGTCGGGCGCCAGTTCGGCCGCGACCTCCGCGACGGCGGACGCCTCCGAAGATTTCCCGCCAACGGCGGCCGGCAGCCAGACGGCAGTCGTGGTCGCGCCGCGTGTGCAGACGCGCCAGGCGGCGCAGACGCGGCCGCGACGTTCGGCGGCGACCTCCGACGCGATCTCCGCGACCATCCATGCGGCGCAGTCGAAGGCCGATGCCTTCCTGCGCGGCGATAGCGGAGCGCCCGCAGGCCGCTGAAACCGGCCCGCGATCACCGCTCTTGCGCGGCACGCCAGCCGGACCGCCACGCGCCGTCCGGCAGCTTCGGCTGAAGGCGCCACCGTCACCGGAAGGCGCCGGCGCATGGCGATGCCGGCGCCCGGCGCGCTGACCACGGACAGCGTGCATCCGCGGGCGCGGACACATTCGTCCGTGCCCAGCAGGCCGTAGCCCGTGCGCGGCGCCCTGGAGGTCAAAACCGACGCCGTCGGCGCGGAACAGGCCGTTCGCCGCGCAGATCCACATGACGCCGTCCGCCGACTGCCCGAGGCATTCCAAGGCCATGCTGGTCAGGCATTCGGCGCCGCTGTTTCTTCGCTCAAGACCTATCCGACGAATTTCCCACTCACGACACTAGTCGGAGATCCCATGGCGCAGCGCGTAGCGCACCAGATCGCTCATGGAAGAGTGACCCAGCTTCTCCATCAGCCGGGCCTTGTAGGTGCTCACGGTGT
>DASQCX010000770.1:0-1924 GCA_035634455.1 Burkholderiaceae bacterium | reverse complement strand
CGAGCGCGTAGATGCGCGAGTACGAGGCCGTCACGAACATACGGCCGTTGTAGATCACCGGCTGCGACTCCTGGCCGCGCTGCTTCTCGCCGCCGAACGAGAACGCCCACACCGGCGCGAGCCGAGACACGGTGCCGGTGTTGACCTGCTTGAGCGGCGAGTAGCGCTGGCCCTGCGTGTTCACGCCCCAGGTCAGCACGTTGCCCGTGGCGGTGGCCTCGGACTGGATCATCTGGTCGGTGACGCCCACGGCGCCCGCCGTACCGAAGGCCGTGGCGATCGCGCCGGCGATCGCCAGCACCAAGAATCTGGATTGCATGTTGTCTCCTCGTTGGGGTTGCTGCGACGTGCCGCGCGCCGCGAGGCCGTCGCTGCGGGAGTGCGCAATGTCCGTGCCATGCGCGTTGGCGCGGACGACGGCGTCCGGCGGGCGTTTCGCGGCGGCCGCGTTGCGGGTTTCCCCGTTTCGGGCGCGGCCGGTTGCTACAGGTTCGAACACGGCCGCACGGCCGCGTGACACAGCCTCTCAGGCCGCCGCGAGCGCGAGCCCCGGCGTCGCGCCCCGGCGGCCCGACTTGGCGATCCACAGCGCGTCGACGTTCCAGCGCCGCGCCACGGCCACCGCGCGCCCGGGGCCGGCGACGAAGAACACCTTGGTCAGCGCGTCGGCCAGCGCGCCGGTGGGCGCGGCCACCGTCACGCCGGCGATGTCCGGCGGCGAGTACCCGGTGTGCGGATCGAAGATGTGGTGGTGGCGGTGGTCGGCGCTGAACGCCGTCTGGTCGTCGCCGGAGGTGGCGACGCAGCGGCCGTCCGCGAACAGGCGCGCGACCAGGCGGCCCTCGGCGAGCGGGTCGGCGATGCCCAGCGTCCAGGGCGCGCCGGCGGGGTTGCGCCCGGCCATCGCGTACTCGCCGGCGTCCACCAGCGCGTCCCGGACGCCGTGCGCCAGCAGCACGCCGCGCACGCGGTCGGCGGCGTAGCCCTGCGCGATGCCGTTGAGCGTGACGCCCATGCCGGGGCGCGCGAGGCGCACGCCGTCGCCGTCCAGTCGCAGGCCGCGCCAGCCGACGCGGGCGCGCGCGGCCGCGACCTCGGCCGGCGTCGGCAGGCGGCCCTGCGCCTGCGCGTCGGCGAACGCGAGCCACAGCGGCTGCACGGTCGGGTCGAAGGCGCCGTCGCTGCGGCGGGCGACGTCGCGCGCGGTCGCCAGCAGCTCGCGCAGCTCGGGCGGCGCCGCGGCCAGGCGGCCGTCGCGGTTGAGCAGCGACAGCGCGCTGTCGTCGCGGAACAGGCTCATCTGCGCCTCGATGCGCTGCAGCGCGGCGACCGCGGCGTCCAGCGCCGTCGTCAGCGTCGCCGCGTCGGCGTGGCCGGCCTGCAGCGACAGCGTCGTGCCGAAGCCGACCAGCTCGCGGCGCTGCCAGCGCAGGCCGGTGGCCGCCGTAGCGCGGCCGGCGAGCGCGAGCGCGCCCAGGCCAAGCGTGGCGCGCAGCAGCCGGCGCCGGATCACGCGGCGCCCCCCGTGGCCGGCAGCGGGCGGATGCGGATCGTGCGCTGCCGCCTGCCCTGGATCAGCGGGGCGCAGCGCTCGTCGCTGTCGTGGATCGCGACGCACTCCAGGCACTGGAAGCATTCGTCGTAGTCGACGCGGCCATCGGGCGCGATGGCCTCGTAGTCGCAGCGATGGCGGCAGGTCTGGCACGGCGTGCCGCATTCGGCGCGGCGCGCGATCCAGTCGAAGCGGCGCAGCCTGCCCAGCACGGCCAGGCCCGCGCCGAGCGGGCACAGGTAGCGGCAGAAGAACCGCTCGACGAACAATCCGGCGGAAAGCACCGTCAGGGCGTAGACCACGAACGGCCACTCGCGCGCGAACTTCAGCACGATCGCGGTCTTGAACGGCTCGACCTCGGCCAGTTGCTCC
>DASQCX010000769.1:0-4196 GCA_035634455.1 Burkholderiaceae bacterium | reverse complement strand
ACTTCCCGCACCTGGCCGCGCAGCAGGCGGACTACATCGAAGGCGAGTTGCGTAGCCTCCGCGACAAGCACCGCCACGATCCGGCGGGCTTCGTCTACATGTGGGGCATCGCGCGCGACCTGACGGATGCCCAGATCGCGCAGTTGGCGGCCTACTATGCCGCGCAGCCCGCGGCCGCGGCGGGTCCGGCCCCGCTGGCCGAGCCGCGCTTGGGCAAGCAGCTATTCACCGAAGGGCTGGCCGAACGCAGCGTGCCGGCCTGTGCGGGCTGCCATGGCGACAAGGGCCAGGGCAGCGGGGTGATCCCGCGTCTGGCGCACCAGCAGCGGGCCTACCTGCTGCGCCAGTTGACCGTCCTGCGCCAGAGCGCGGACAACCGTCCCTTGGGCACGGTCATGAACTCCGTCGCCCACACGCTGAACGACGACGACATGCGCGCCCTGGCCGACTACATCGCCACGATGTGATCGGCGACGCCGGCCGGGTCAGCCGGCCGCGTCTGCCAATGCGCCGATATCGACCTGATCGCGGTATTCCGGCACCTCGCACGGCCAGTGGAGGTGTTCCGAGACGGCCTGGCGCAGCGAGTCCGCGGCCTCGGGCTCGCCATGCGTGACGAAGACGCGGCGCGGCGCGTGCGGAAGCGAGCCTAGCCAGGCGAGCAGTTCGTCGCGATCGGCATGCGACGACAGCCCCTCCAGCGCCGCGACCTCCGCCCGTACCGGCACCCAGCGGCCGTGCATCCTGATCTCACGCGCACCGCCCACCAGCGCGGCCCCTCGCGTTCCAGCCGCCTGGTAGCCGACGAACAGGATCGTGTTGGCCGGATCGGGCGCGAAGTTCTCGATGTGGTGGACGACTCGGCCGCCCGTGGCCATGCCGCTGGCAGAGACGATGATCGCGGGATAGCGCAGCGAGGCGAGGGCGCGCGACTCGTCCGGCGTGTTGACGATGCGCACGCCGTTCGACATGGCGGCGCACGCCTGCGCGTCGAGCCGATGCAGCTCGGGGTGGCGTTGGTAGAGCGCGGTCGCGTCGGTCGCCATCGGGCTGTCGAGAAAGACCGGGACGTCGGGGATGCGGTGGGCGTCTTTGAGCAGGCGCAGCGCATGCAGGAGCAGCTGGGCACGGCCGACGGCGAACGCCGGGACGATCACGTGACCGCCGCGGGCCAGCGTGCGGTTGACCACCTCCGCGAGCGCGAGCAGCGTGTCGGCGCGCTCGTGCAGCCGGTTGCCGTACGTGGACTCCATCACGACGACGTCGGCCGCCGGCGGCGGGGCGGGCGGCTTCATGACCAGGTCGTCGCTTCGGCCCAGGTCGCCGGAGAACAGGATGCTGCCCCGCTCGCCGACCATCTGCACGCTTGCGGCCCCGAGGATGTGGCCGGCGCCGTGGAAATGCACGTGCAGGCCGGGAACCGGCTCGAACGGCGCACCGAAGTCATGCGAGTGGAACTGCGTCAGGGCGGCGCGTGCCTGCTCTTCGGTATACAGGGGCAGGGCAGGGTCGTGGCGGCTCGTCCTGTGCCGGTTGGCGAAGAGCGCCTCTTCTTCCTGCAGGTGGCCCGAGTCGGGCAGCAGCAGGCCGCACAGCGCCGTCGTCGCCGCGGTGGCGTGGATCGCTCCGCGGAAGCCCTGCGCGACGAGCCGCGGGAGATAGCCCGTGTGGTCGATGTGCGCATGGGTGAGCACGACGGCGTCGATGGAGGCCGGGGCTACCGGAAGGGGCCCCAGTTGCGCAGCCGCAGCTGCTTCAGGCCCTGGAACAGACCGCAATCGACCAGCGTGCGTCGGCCTCCTGACTCCACGAGGTAGCGCGAACCGGTGACGGTGCCGGTCGCACCCAGAAAAGTCAGCTGCATGGCGATTCCCCGAGATCCTGGTGCATGCAAGATAGGTCGCGCGGCCCCTGCGCCGTTGATGCGGATCAGGGCCCTGCCGCGGATGGCTTGATCCGGCGCAAGGGAGCGGGGCGGGGCTGAACGGAGGATGCTTCGGTACCTTCCGCCGGCATCATTGCCGGAGCCGCACAAGGATCGCCCATGACCTACCGCACCATCCTCTACTCGATCGAGGAAGATCCCGCTGCCGAGTCGCACATCGACTACGCGGCGAATCTCGCCCGCTTCTGCGAAGGGCGCCTCGTCGGCGTCGGCTGCCATCGACCGTCGCCGTATCCCAGCGATGGCGCCGTCGCGTTCGTGGCGGGCGATCCGCTCACGATCGAGCTGCGGGAGGCCGAAGAGGCCGCCCTCGCCCGGGAATCGGTCTTCCTCCAGCGATGCCATCTCGCCGGCCTGGCTACGGCCGAGGCGATCCGTGACAACTCGACGCCGACGTTCGCAGTCGTCGCCAACGCCCTGTTCGCCGACCTGGTGGTGATGCCCCAGCCGTCGCCCGACCTGCAGGCGTATGGCGAACATCGCGGGCGCGCGGAGGCCATCCTGCAGCAGAGTCCGCGGCCGGTGCTGATGCTGCCGTACGCGGGCCGGTTCGAATCGCAGACCGGCCCCGTGCTGGTCGCCTGGGACGGGAGTGCGGGAGCGGGCAGGGCGGCGTCAGCCGCGCTGCCGCTGCTGCGGCGGGCGAGCGCCGTCCACCTGGTGCAGGTCTTCGATCCCGGCAAGGAAGACGCGACGATGCTCGAACCCGACCTGAAACGCGCGGCCACCTGGCTGGGCGGTCACGGCGTCAAGGTGAAGACGGAGTTGCTGGCGAATTCGCTGCCGGTCGGGCAGGCGCTCCTGTCCGAAGGTGCGGACCGCGGCGTGCAGTTGTTCGTGATGGGCGCGTGGGGGCGCAGTCGTCTCGTGGAGCGCGTGCTGGGGGGTGCGACGCGCACGATGGTCGAGAGCATGACGGCGCCGGTGCTGTTCACGCACTAGACGGGGGCCGCCAAATGCCGGGAACCGCGACTGGTTTGGGGACGCTCCTGCTCCACGTCGATGGCGCGGCGCAGGTGCCGGGGCTCGTCGATGCGGCGATCCAGCTGGCGCGCGCCCACGGGAGTCATGTGGTCGGACTGGCGACGACGGGCAATGCGTCCTTCGAGAGCAGTCTTGGCGCGGGGCTGTTGTCCCGCCGGGATCTCATGGGCGCCGTCGACGCGGCGCGCGAGCTGGCGCAGCAGCGGGCGCGCGACTTCGACACCGTCGCCGGGCACGCGGGGTTGCGTTCGCACGAGGTGATCGTGGACGACCGCGACGCCTCCGAGGCCCTGGCGGCGCGCAGTCTCTATTGCGACTTGGTCATCGTCGGACAGCCCGACCCAGCGCGGCCGAATCCGACCTGGCCGGCGGCCGAGTTCGACCGTGCGCTCCGCACCTGCGCGTCGCCCATCCTGGTGTTGCCCGCGGCGGCCAGGAGCGGCGCTCCCCTGGGACGGCGCGTCATGGTCGCCTGGGCGGCGGAGCGAGCCTGTGCGCACGCGGTCGCAGCGGCCCTGCCCATGCTGCGGCGAGCGGAGCAGGTGCAGGTCGTTCATGTCGATTCGCCGCTTTCGGATGTCGTCGCCGTTCCGCCGGAAGATGAGCTCGAGCGGGTGCGCGAACGGCTCGTGCGCGACGGCGTCGCGGCGAGCTCCTGGCGCCGCGCAGGCAGCTACGACTTGGTCGGGCGGCTGCTTGAAGACATCGACAGCACCGGCGCTGATCTTGTCGTGATGGGCGCCTGGGGCCGGCCACGCTGGTCTGAACGCGTGTTCGGCGGCGTCACCCGTAGCATGCTCGACGCGATGCCGGTGCCCGTATTGTTCGCGCACTGAGAAGGCGCCTCAATCCCTGACAGGCTGGCAGGAGGTCGCATAGGGCGGCCCCGGATCCAATCCCATCAACTGCGTATAATGTGCGTTATGTCAACTATCGGATGCGCGCACCAATCCACGATTGGCGTCTCGACGCCTGCACTCCGGCGACAGGAATGTCTGTGACGATCCTTGGCCAAATACGACAGCAATGAGCTACCGACTGCAATCTCAGGCAAGTCGCCCTTTCATGTCGCACGACACGAATCACCGTTCTTGCCGAACGACCGGACTGATCCCCGGCCAATCCCGGCCCAGGATCCCGGGTAGCATCTCCGCATGGAAGTCGACACCGATCACCACTACTATGCGACGCCCCGAGTACGGGCAAGCTGGCACGTGTAGCCATGACGATGCCCGTCGAGCGAACGCGAGCACTGCGTTGGGGATGG
>DASQCX010000768.1:0-14790 GCA_035634455.1 Burkholderiaceae bacterium | reverse complement strand
GGACCGCAGGGTCACCTCGACCGCGCCGGACTGCTGGGCGTGCAGGTAGTCGAGCAGCACGGCGCGTCCGCGGCGCAGCGCCCGGAGGTCGCACGGCGCGTCATGGGGACACCTGAGTTCCAGGTGCCGCGGCCCGACCTGCAGGAGCTGGAAGTCGACTAGGCCGGCGGCGTCCTCCAGCACGGTCGTCAGCGCCATCGGCGACAGCGCCGGCCCGGCTTCCGAGCCGGTGCCCAGCCGCAGGACGTCGTCGCTGCGGCCCACCACCTCGATGACCGGCATGGCGCAGCCGCAGGCGCATCGGGCCGGCGCGATCGTCACCCGGTCCTCGAGCTCGTAGCGGATCAGCGGCTGGACGTGGTTGGCCAGGTTGGTCAGGAGACAGCGCGCGCCGCGCGTGCCGTCGGGCACGCGGCGTCCGCCCGCGTCGACGCACTCGAGGATGGCCCAGTCGGCGTTCAGGTGCAGCGCGCCCAGTCGGCATTCGGTGCCGAGCGGCAGGCATTCCGAGGCGCCGTATTCGCTGCCGACCGGGCATTCGAACGTGTCGGAGACGAAGCGGCGCATCGCGGGCGTGAGGGTCTCGCCACCGGTCCAGATCTCGCACGGACGGGACCGCAGCCGTCCGCCGCGCAGCTCGTCGGCCAGCACCACGGCCGCCGAGGGGTAGGTGAACAGCACGGTCGGCCGTATGCGGTCGAGCGCCGCGTTCAGCGCCTGCCGTGGCTGCAGCAGCGACACCGCGTGCAGACGTGGACGCAGCCATGGATTGATCCGGCGCAGGCGCTGGAACGAGGCGATGGCGGCGAAGTGCCCGTCGACGGCGCCGACCAGGGCGACGCGTTCCCCGGCCAGCAGCGGGTCCATGGCGCGGGCCAGCGGTCGGCGGCAGGGGCGCCGGGTGGACTCGAGCGCGTCGTAGACCGCCAGCGCGTGTGCGTCGGTCACGAACATGCCCGGCTCGCCGCTGCTTCCGGAGCTGTGCCAGACCGCATACCGGTCGCGGAACGGCGTTCCGATCAGCGCCGGGTCGGCGACGAAGGCCTGCAGGTCGGCCAGGCGGACGCCGGGATCGGTGACGCAGGCGTCGAAATGCGCCATGAGGTCGCGCTTGCGAAAGACGGGCAGGGCGTCCAGGCGCCAGCCGTCCGGCGGGCGGGTGCCGAGCCGCGCGCGGTGATGCGGCGCGAGCAATGCGCTGTCGACCAGGTCCTGCAGGCGGCGCCGCTGCCTCGCCTGCAGCGCCTCGACGCCATCCAGCCGGGCGGCATTCGCATCGGCGGCGCACGCCCACCATTGCGCCCAGTCGAAATGGAATTCGGCATCGGCTTTCATGGAGGCATCCTCGCGTCCGACGATCATGAAACCTTCCATCACCGGCATGCAAGCGGCGACCAAAGGCCCCTCTGGCGGTAGTCTGGGACGGATCTCGCGAGGTGCATTGCGCGCCCTCAACGGGGCGTGCGGGGTTCGAACCGTGCCCCGCCGGTTCGGGAACCTCCAAGCCCGACGACAGCCGTGCGGACCGAGGCGGCGCGACTTCAGCTCGTCTGCGGCGCCGCCTCGGCTGCGGGCTCATCGCCACCGCCGAGATCGAGCGGCAGTTGCGCGTCCACCGCCGTGCCGCCGCCCGGCGGCGACCAGACCCGCAGACTGCCCGCCAATGCATGGACGCGCTCGGACATGCCGAGCAGACCGAATCCGCGGGGCCGGTCGCCGGCGTCCGTCTCGAGGCCGCGGCCGTCGTCCAGGATCTCCAGCCGGACCGCGTGGCCGTCCACCATGCGCAACCGGACATGGACATGGGTCGCCCCGGCGTGCCTGGCGACGTTGTGCAGCGCCTCCTGGGCGACGCGGTACAGACAGGTGGCGACGAGCTCGGGCAAGGCCTCCGCGTCGAACTCGTCGTCGACCTCGACGTCGCAGCTCATGTGATGGCGCCGCGCGTGGACGTCCGCCATGTGGCACAACGCGGCGGCCAGGCCGAGCTCCTCCAGCAGCTGGGGCCGCAGGTCGGCGATGATGCGCCGGGTCGAGCGCAGGGCGCCGTGCGACAGCGACTCGATGCGCAGCAGCGCGTCGTGCAGGACGCCCTGCGGCGCGGGCGTGAGCCGCAGGGCGGCGGAGGATTCCAGGCCGATCGCGGCCAGGGTCTGCTGCAGGTCGTCGTGCAGTTCGCGCGAGATGCGCCTGCGCTCGTCGTCGATCGAGCGGTCGAGCGAACCGACCAGGCGGCGCAGGGCGTCGCGCGAGCGTTCCAGCTCCTGCTGCGCCGCCAGCTGGGTGGTGACGTCGCGTGCCGTCGAGACGGCGCCGGTGATGGTGCCCGACGCGTCCCGGATCGGCGCGAAGTTGAAGCTGCCGATCCAGGGCTCCCCGCCGTCCAGGCGGCGCAGGCGGTACAGGACGCCGGTGCCGGAGTGGCCGGCGATCGCCTGCAGGCCGGCGCACTCGTTCGCACCGGCGGCGCGGCCGTCCGCGCGGTGGATGTCCAGCAGCGCGGCGAGCTCCTGGACGCTTCTCGGGGCGGGGCCTGCCGGCGACAGCCGGTAGAACGCGGAGAAGGCGTCGTTGACCGCGAGGATGAGGCCATGCGCGTCCACGATCGTGACGGCGTCGCTCATGTTGGCGAGCGCCGCCGTGAGCAGCGCCTTGTTCCGCGCCAGCGCGGTCATCGCCTTGCGCCGCTCGCTCACGTCGCGCAGGACGGCCGTGTAGAGGCGCCGTCCCTCGTGCTCGACCATGGAGATCGACGCCTCGACCGGCGTCTCCTCGCCATCGAAGCACAAGGCCGCGATCTCCGGCCGGTGCCCCATGTCGCGCGGCCCGGCGGCACTCGACCCGAACCGTTCGACGTCCAGCCGGTGGGCGTCGCGGGCGTGCTCCGGTATCCAGCGGTCCAGCTTGGATCCGATCAGCACCGACATCGGGCAGCGGAGCAAGGTCGCCGCCGCGGGATTGGCCACGACGACCGTCTGCGCGTCGTCGACCGTGACGACGGCTTCCGACATGGTGTCGAACAAGGCCTGCAGGCGCGAACGGCTCAGCGCCAGGGCGTCGACCATCCGGTTGAAGTCCTCGGCGACGCGCCGCATCTCGGGCGGCCCGTCGACCCGGACGTGGCCGGCAAGATCGCCCGTGGCGACGCGGCGCACGGCCGCCTGCAGCGACGCGACGGGTCGCGCGATGACGGACGCCAGCTTCCAGGCCAGCGCGCATGCGAGCAGCAGCGCCGCCGCCCCGACGAAGGCCGTGCGCTGGCGCGCCTGTTCGAGCGCGACGGCGCCCGGCAGGAACACCGCCATCGCGAGCAGGAGGATGCGCGCGCGGATCGTCAACCTGTCCAGGAACTGCGCGAGCGCCACCTTGGGCGAGGTCATGGCGCCGGATCCCGGCTTGTCGGAGCATCGTCCTGCAACTTCTGCCAGCCGCTGCCGCGGGACTCGCGTCCCGAATCTGGCGCCTCGGGGACGAGGTGGTGCTCGACCGCGTAGCGCACCAGGGCCGCCGCGTTCGCCAGTTGCAGCCGGGCGAGGATGCGGGCCTTGTGCGTGCTCACCGTCTTGACGGAGATGTGCAGGGCCAGGGCGATGTCCGTGGGCCGGTCGCCGCAGGCCAGCCGCCGGAGGATGTCGAGTTCGCGGTTCGACAGGCTCTCGTGCGGCAACTCGCCGCTCGCGTTGCCCAGACCCAGCGCGAGGCTCTGCGCCAGCGATTCGCTGACGTAGGCGCCGCCTGCGGTCACCTTCCGGATGGCGTTCACGAGCTCGCGCGTCGCGGAGTCCTTGGTGACATAGCCGTTGGCCCCGCTCTTGAAGGCGCGCACGGCGTATTGCTCCTCGGCGAACATGCTGAGCATGAGGACGCGCAGGCTCAGTTGCGAGGCGCGGACGCGCTTGAGGAAGTCGAGCCCGCTCATGCCGGGCATCGAGATGTCGACGATGGCCACGTCGAATCCCTGCGTCCGCACGCGGTCGAGCGCCTCGAAGGCGTTGGCGGCTTCCTCGATGCGCCAGGACGGCTCGCTGGCTTCCAGCATGCGCTTGAGTCCCTCGCGGACGACCGCGTGGTCGTCCACGATCAGGATGCGCATGCAGGTTGGCGGGGGGCGGGCGGTTGCGTCGGACATGGACACCTTCGAAGGCCGCGCAGACGCGCTGCGACACGCACGGGTCGAATGTCGACAGTCTGTGTGGACGCCAGTCGGGGAGGCTTGACGCAACGCAAGGCGCGTGAACCAGGGTCCGACGCGGGGCGCCGGAGGCGGCGCGCCGCCTCCGCCTTGCGGGAGCGCAAGCCTTCTTCGCCCGGCGCTTCCCAGAATGCATCGGTCTCAACCGCAACGGGAGCCGCCCATGACCTATCCGACCCTCCTCCTGCACCTGGACGACGACAGGCACGCCGACGCGCGCAACGAGCAGGTCGTCGACCTCGCCCTGCGCCTGGGCTCGCACGTCGACGGCCTGTCCTGCCGTCGTCCGGTGCCGACGGGCACGCAGCTGGCAGGCGCCATGGGGACGGCGATCGATCCGCTGACGCGGGAGCTGGAGGAGGCGCAGCGGGAGGCCATCGAGCGCGAACGGCGCTTCCGTTCCTTGTGCGAACGCAGGAGCCTGCCTTCGTTCGAGACCACCATCGACGACGCCGAGGAGGCGGGGCGCGCCCTCGTGCGGCGGGCGCCGCTCAACGACCTGCTCGTGCTCGGGCAGCCCGACCCGTCGGATCCCGAGGCGTCGCGCCGGCGCGAGGTCGTCGAGCACGTCGTGCTGCACAGCCCGCGGCCGACGCTGCTGTACCCCTATGCCGGCCGCTTCGAGGAGCTCGGGCGGACGGTGCTGATCGCGTGGGACGGCAGCCATGGCGCCGCCCGCGCGGTCTCGGACGCGCTGCCCCTGCTCAAGCGCGCCCGCGACGTCGTCGTCGTGCGGTTCGATCGCGCCGCCGAGTTCTCCGGGGCCATCGACCAGTCCCCGCTCCACGGCCTCGTCCGCTGGCTCGGCCGGCACGAGGTCGAGGCGCAGGCCAGCGTGCGGTTCACCGACGGCGACGTCGGCAACGCGCTGCTCTCGTACGCCGCCGATGTCGGCGCCGACCTCATGGTGATGGGGTGCTGGGGTCATGCGCGCTGGGCGGAACGCCTGCTTGGCGGCGCCACCCGCAGGGTGATGGAGAGCATGACCGTTCCGGTCCTGGCGTCGCACTAGGAGGCGGGGCGATGAGCATCCGCAACCTCGACGCGTTGTTCGCACCTCGCTCGGTGGTCGTCGTCGGCGCATCGGATCGGCCGGCCACGGTTGGCGCCACCGTCTGGCGCAACGTCCGGGCCGGCGGCTTCGCGGGGGCCGTCCATGCGGTCAACCCGGCCCACCGCGAGCTGGACGGCACCACCGTGTTCGCCCGTTGCAGCGACCTTCCGGAGCCGGCCGACCTCGCCGTCGTGTGCGTTCCGCCGGCAGCCGTGGTGCCGACGATCGCGGAGCTCGCCGAGTCGGGGACGCGCGCCGCCGTCGTGATGACCGCCGGCCTGTCGGCGGCCGACAAGGCGGCGATGCTGGAGGCCGCGCGACCGCACGTGATGCGCATCCTCGGGCCGAACTGCGTCGGGCTGCTCTCGCCGCACGAGCATCTCAATGCCAGCTTCGCGCACACCGATGCGCCGGCGGGCGACCTGGCCTTCGTCACGCAGTCCGGCGCGCTGCTGACCGCCGTGCTCGACTGGGCGAAGGCGCGCGGCGTCGGCTTCTCTTCGCTGGTGTCCCTCGGCGAGCATGCCGACGTCGACTTCGGCGACCTGCTCGATCATCTGGGCAGCGACGTCCACACGCGCGCCATCCTGCTGTACATCGAGTCGATCGAATCGCCGCGCAAGTTCATGTCCGCGGCGCGGGCGGCGGCGCGCAACAAGCCGGTCGTCGTCGTCAAGGCGGGGCGGGCGGGCGGCGGCGTGCGCGCCGCGGCCTCGCACACGGGGGCGTTGGCCGGCTCCGACATCGTCTTCGACGCCGCCCTGCGCCGCGCGGGCGTGCTGCGCGTGGACACGCTCGAGGAGCTGTTCCTCGGTGCCGAGACCCTGACGCGCTTGCGCGGCAGCACCGATCGCGGCCTGACGCTGTTCACCAACGGCGGCGGCGCCGGCGTGGTGGCCGCCGATGCCGCGGCGCGGGCCGGCATCGCGCTGCCGGAGCCTGACGCCGCCACGACGGCGGCGTTGTCGGCGTGCCTGCCCGCGACCTGGTCGCACGGCAATCCGGTCGACATCATCGGCGACGCGCCGGCGCAGCGCTACGTCGACGCGCTGGGCGTGCTGCTCGACGCGCCTTCCACCGGCACGCTGCTGTTCATGCACGCCCCGACGGCGATCGTCGACAGCCGCGACATCGCGCGCGCCTGCCTGCCGCTGCTTCGGTCGCGGCGCGAGCGCGTGCTGGCATGCTGGGTCGGTGCGACCGCGGTCGCCGACGCGCGGCGCGAGTTCGAGCAGGCCGGCATCGCGTGCCTGGACACGCCCGAGGAGGCGGTGCACGCCTTCGAGATGCTTGCGGCGTATCGCCGCAACCAGGCGCTGCTGCTCGAGGCGCCGAGCGCGGCCGACACGCCGAAGCCCCGCGTGGACGAGGCGCGCGCGATCGTCGGCGACGCGATCGCCTGCGGCCGGGCGACGCTCGACGAGGTCGACGCCAAGCGCCTGCTGGCCGCGTACGGCATCCCGATCGTCGCGACGCGGCGCGTGCCGCTCTCGGCGGAGGCAGCCGTGGAGGCGGCCCGCTCGATCGGCTATCCCGTCGCGCTCAAGATCCTGTCGCCGGATCTTTCCCACAAGTCGGACGCGGGGGGCGTCGCGCTCGATCTCGCGGACGAGCCGGCCCTGCGCCGCGCCACCGATGCGATGCTGGCGACGGTGCGCGAGCGCCGGCCGCAGGCGCGACTGGAAGGCTTCAGCGTGCAGGCGATGGTGCAGCGGCCGCACGCGCAGGAACTGATCGTCGGCGCGAGCATCGACGCGACGTTCGGCCCCGTGCTGATGGTCGGCCAGGGCGGCACGGCGGTGGAAGTGCTCGGCGACCGCGCGATCGCGCTGCCGCCGCTCAACCGGGTGCTGGCGCGCGAGGCCATCGCCAGGACGCGGGTGTCGCGATTGCTGCAAGGCTGGCGCGACCGGCCGGCGGCGCGCGTGGATGCCGTGGCCGACACGCTGATCGCGCTGGCGCGGATGCAGGCCGACCTGCCCGAACTGGCGGAGCTCGACATCAACCCGTTGTGGGCGGACGAGCAGGGCGTCCTCGCGCTCGACGCGCGCGTCCGCCTGCAAGCCGACAAGCCGGCGGGCGTCGAGCGGTTCGCGATCCTGCCGTATCCGGGCGAGCTCGTCTCGCCCGTCGAATGGGACGGGCGCGACCTGGTCGTCCGCCCGATCCGGCCGGAGGACGAGGCGATGCACGCGGCCTTCCTGGATCGCTGCAGTGCCGACGACTTGCGGCTGCGCTTCTTCAGCGTGCGTCGACACCTGCCGCGCAGCGAGATCGCGCGGCTCGTGCAGATCGACTACGCGCGCGAGATGGCGTTCGTCGCCGTCGCGCCGGACGCCGGCGGCCGCGACGAGATCCTGGGCGTGTCGCGGGCCGTGTCCGATCCCGACGGGATCGAGGCGGAGTTCGCCGTCCTCGTCCGCAGCGACCTGCACAGGCACGGCCTCGGGACCCTGCTGATGGCGCGCATCGTGGACTGGGCCTCGAAGCGCGGCACGCGACGGCTGTTCGGCGACGTGCTGCACGACAACGACGCCATGCGCTCCCTCATGCGCGAATGCGGATTCGCCGCGACGCCGTCACCCGAACATGGCGCGACGCGCTTCGTGCTCGAGCTGGCGGGCGCCGCGGTTCAGAGTTCGTAGAGCTGTTCGATCTCGCTGGCGAAGCGGGCCTGGAGGTTGTGCCGCTTCAGCTTCAGCGTCGGCGTCAACAAGCCGTTGTCGGTCGTCCAGGGCGCGAGCGTCAGTACGGCGCGCCGCGGCTGCCCGTGGCGCGGGAGCGCAGCCGTGCGCGCGGCCATCCGGCTTTCCACGGCGCGCACTGCGGCCGGGGCGAACAGCGACTCCGGCGCTGCGGGATCCAGGCCCAGGCCGCTGGCGAACGCGGCCCATTCCTTCGCCTGCAACTGCAGGATGCAGCCGATGAACGGCCGCCCTTCGCCGAACACGTAGGCCTGCTCGACCAGCGGATCGCGCATCAGCGCCTGCTCGACGTCGGCCGGCGCGATCTTCTCGCCGGTGGCCGTGACGATGATCTCCTTGATGCGCCCGAGGATGCGCACGCGGCCGTCCTCGATCGCGGCCTGGTCGCCGGTGCGCAGCCAGCCGTCGCTGAACGCGGCCGCGGTGTCCTCGGGCCGGTTCCAGTAGCCGCGCATGACGTTCGGCCCGCGCACCTGCAATTCGAGCGCGGGACCGATGCGCAGCTCGACACCGTCCAGCGGCCGCCCGACGGTCGCCGGATCGTTGTCGCCCGGCGCGTTCGCCGTCACGACCGGCGAGGACTCGGTCATGCCGTAGCCCTGCACGATCTCGATGCCCAGGCCGATGAAGGTGCGCGCGATCTCCGGCGCCAGCGCCGCGCCGCCGCTGACCGCCACCCGCAGTCGGCCGCCGAAGCGGGCGCGCAACGGTGCGCCGACGCGCGCGTCGAGCAGGCGCGTGAGGAGCGCGTCGAGCGGGCGCAACCATTCGGCCACGGCGGACCGGCGCAGCGCGCGAAGATGACGGCGCCAGCCGGCGGCGACCGCGCAGGCAAAGGCGATGCGGGCCGGCCACGAGCCGGCGATGGCCGCCTCGATCTGGGCCTGAACCTTCTCGTAGATGCGCGGCACGGAGACCAGGATGGTCGGATGCGTCCGCAGCAGGTCGTCGGGCAGGAGCTGGACGGAGCGCGAGTAGGCCACGCAGCTGCCCGCCGCGATGGGCAGGTAGAAGCCGGCCGTCCGTTCGAACGTGTGCGACAGCGGCAGGAAGGACAGGAACAGGTCGTCCTCCCGCGCCTCGAACCGCGCCAGGCAGGCCCTGACGTTCGCCATCACGTTGGCGTGGGTGAGCATCACGCCCTTGGGACGGCCGGTCGTGCCCGAGGTGTAGACGATCGCGGCGAGGTCGTCCGCGCTCGGCGCGTGGGGTGGCTGGCCGACGGCCGCGCCGGGGGCGTTCGCCCATTCGTCGAGCCCGGTCACGCTCGCCATGCCGTCCTTGCCGGCGACGGCCGCGGGGTCCCGGCGGACGAGCACGAGTCGCAACGACGACGGCGGCGTCCCGAGCGCCCGGATCGCCTGCCACTGCGCGGCGCTGTCGACGACCAGCATTTCGGCGGCCGTGTCCTGCAGGATGTAGGCGATGCTCGCGGGATTGTCGAGCGCGTGCATGGGCACCGGCACCAGGCCGCTCGCGAGAACCGCGAGATCGAGGCAGGCCGCGGCGCGGCAATTGGGCAGCAGCAGGGCGACGCGTGCGCCGTGCCCCAGTCGCAGCGACGTGAACCGGTTCGAGAGCAGGCGCACGGCATCGTCGGTCTCGCGCCAGGTCGTTTCCTGCCATGCGTTGCATCCGCTGTCGAACTCGGCGTACGCAGGCCGCCAGGGGGTCTGCGCCGCGCGCCACGCGAGCAGTTCGGGCAACGTGCGCACCGAGGCTGGCGGCATCGTCCGCGCGCCGCGTGGCGGCGAGGTGCGCGGGCCGGGTTCACCGCGTTCGGTCCTCATCGGTCGTCCTCGGTGCCGCGCACCAGCATGACAGGCACCGGCGCGGCGCGCAGGATCTGCTCGGCGTCGCTGCCCAGCAGCATGCGAACCATGCCGCGATGGCCGTGGGTCCCGATCACGATCAGGTCGGCCTTCCACTTGCGCGCGGCCGCGGCGACCAGGTCCTGCAGCGGGCCGTGCAGGCGGTCTTCGATCTCGCTATCCGCATAGACGCCGGCCAGCCGCGACGCGGCCATGCCTTCGTCCACGATGCGGCGCGCGTTCTGGGCCAGCAACGCCTCGACGTCGCGGGGCGCCTGCACCACCTCGTCGATGCCGAGCGCGGTGAACGGGTCGTCGATGGCATGGAACAGGCGCAGGCTCGCGCCCGTCTGGCGGGCGAGCCGGATCGCCTCGTCGAGCCCGCGGCGCGCGGTGGGGCTGCCGTCGACGGGAACGAGGATGCGTCGGTACATGGTCGGTCTCTGCTGGGGCCGCGTGCGGCGATGCGCCGAGTCTGCGGTGGA
The DNA here is from genome assembly GCA_035634455.1 of Burkholderiaceae bacterium. Classification (GTDB taxonomy): domain Bacteria; phylum Pseudomonadota; class Gammaproteobacteria; order Burkholderiales; family Burkholderiaceae_C; genus Scleromatobacter. Next base: position 4,543 of record DASQCX010000768.1, on the reverse strand, counting down.
CCGCTGCCATCCGGCTTGCGCCAGCGCAAGGAGGCGGCGAGGCGAGCCTCGCCGCGTGCGTCACTGGATCGCCAGCAGCTTGCTGGTCGCGCCCGTGCGCTTCGGGAGGGTCAGGCGCAGCACGCCGTCCTCGAGCTTGGCCACGGCGGTGCGCTCGTCCACTTCCTGGGCCAGCGTGAAGCCGCGCGAGATGCTGCCGCGGATCGTCTCGCGCACGATGGCGCGGCCGTTCTTGGCGTGCTGATCCTCGATGTCCTTCTTCACGTCCGCGGTGATCGAGACGAAGTTGCCGTCGATGACGACGCGCAGATCGTCCTTGCGCGCGCCCGGGACTTCGGCGCTGACGCGGTATTCCTTCTCGTTCTCGCTGACGTCGATGCGGATCTCGGCGGGCAGGTCGGGGTCGAAGGCCAGCGGCCGGGCGAAGCGGCGGAACATCTCGGGCAGGACGTCGTCGAAGCGGGTCAATGCGTTCATGGTGCATCTCCTTGGTTGATGGAAATTCCATCCTAGGAGCCGCGCACCGGGGGAAATTGTCCGCAATCAATGGATGGCGGCGGAAGCGTGGACCCCGGGGGCGACGCGATTGCGCCAACGCAAGGCCGCTCGGATCCGGTGCGCGAAGAATGGACGCAACCCGGACCGATTCGATCCTGAAAGTCGGCGGGAAACGGCCAAGGAGTCCGTCGCCATGTATTCACGCATCCTCGTTCCCGTCGACGGCAGCGCCCCCTCGGGTGCCGGCCTGAAGGAGGCGATCGCCCTGGCCAAGGAAGGCCAGTCGACCATCGTCGTCCTCAACGTGGTTTCCGAACTGCCCTTGATCACCGGCTCCGCCGGCTATGTCGGCTATGGCGAGCTGGCGGACCTCCTCGCGGTCGAGGGGCGAAGGATCGCCGATGCCGCTGCCGCGCAGGTCGAGAAGGCCGGCGTGAAGGTCGAGACGCAGGTCGTGGACGTCGGTGTCGGCCCGGTCTGCGACACGATCGTCGACCAGGCCACGCGCCAGCGCTGCGGGCTGATCGTCATGGGCACGCACGGGCGGCGCGGCATGAAGCGGCTGACGCTGGGCAGCGACGCGGAACTGGTCGTTCGGCACGCGGCAGTGCCCGTGCTGCTGGTGAAGGCGCCAGACGGCGCGCAATGACCGCCTGACCGCCATGCATTGCGCCTACGTCACGCACCCGGACTGCATGCGCCACGAGATGGGACCGGGCCATCCGGAGTCGCCGGCACGCCTGTCGGCCATCCACGACCGCCTGCTGTTCGACGGCATCCTCGACTTCATGAGCGTGCACGACGCGCCGATGGCGACGCAGGAGCAGCTGTGCCGCGCCCACACGCCGGAGCACGTCGCGCGCATCATGGCCTCGACGCCGATGGACGGCTATGTCCAGGTCGATCCGGACACCAGCATGAACCCGCACACCGTCGTTGCCGCCTTGCGCGCTGCCGGTGCCGTGGTGCTGGCGACCGACCTCGTCCTGGGCGCCCGGGCCGACACGGCGTTCTGCTGCGTGCGTCCGCCGGGCCACCACGCGGAGCGGGCGGCGGCGATGGGATTCTGCTTCTTCGACAACGTCGCGGTCGGCATCCGCCACGCGCTGGCGGCGCACGGCCTGGAACGCGTCGCGCTCGTCGACTTCGACGTGCACCACGGCAACGGCAGCCAGGACATCTTCCGTGACGACCCGCGCGTCCTGATGTGCTCGACCTACGAGCTCGACCTCTATCCGTTCCCCACGGACACCTCGGGGCCCAACATGGTCAACGTCGGGCTGCCGCCGCGTTCCGGCGGCGAGGCGTTCCGCCGTGCGGTCGAGGAGACCTGGATCGCGGCGATCGATCGCTTCGAGCCCCAGCTGATCGTCGTGTCGGCGGGCTTCGACGGCCATCGCGCGGACGACATGGGCAATCTCGGCCTCGTGGAGGCCGACTATCAGTGGGTCACCCGCGAACTCGTGAAGCTGGCGCAACGGCATTGCGCCGGCCGCGTGGTGTCGTCGCTGGAAGGCGGATACCACCTGCCCAGCCTCGCGCGCAGCGTGGCGGCGCACGTGTCCGCGCTGATGGGCGCGGCGTGATGCCGGACGCATCGATTGACCAAGCGCAATGCGGTACCCGCTCGCGCAAGGATGATCGAACCATGAGCCACGACCCCACCTCCTTTCCCGACCTGACGCGCGCGATCTCGCGCCGGGTGGCCTCGCTGCGGGACGGCCAGCCCGAGGCCATGCACGGCTTCCGCAGGCTGTCGGACGGCGCGATGGCCGCGGGGGCGATCGACGCCAGGACCAAGGAATTCATCGCGCTCGCGCTCGGCATCGCCGCACACTGCGATGGCTGCCTCGGCTTCCATGCGAAGGCGCTGGTGGCGCTGGGTGCGACGCGCGCCCAGATCGAGGAGGTCGTCGCGGTGGCCGTCTACATGGGCGGCGGACCGTCGCTCATGTATGGCGCGGACGCGCTGGCGGCCTTCGAGCAGTTCCACGAGCAGGCGGCCGCGCACGCGGCGAAGGCGTGATGCCGGCAGACGCCGCGGCGGGACGACAGCCGGCCGCCGTCGGCGCCTCCCCCGACCCGGTCGTCGCCCTTTGCGAGACGCTGCCGCTCGCCCGGCAGGTGGCGGCCGCGTTGGCGAAGCAGCGGTTCGAGCCGGCGCAGATCTCCGTCGTGGGCAGCGGCGAGGACCTGCCGGCCGCGCACACCCTCGACGAGCGCGTGCGGGAGTGGGGCGGCCGCGGCAGCCTTTGGGGCGCGCTCGGCGGCCTGGCCGTGGGCGTCGCGCTGATCGTGCCGCCGGTCGGATCGGTGATCGCCATGGGCCCGATCGTCACGCTGTTGATCTCGGCGCTGGAAGGCGCCATGCTTGGCGGCGGATTCTCGGCGATCGTGGCCACCTTGACGGGCCTCGGGCTGCCGCTCGAGGCCGCGCAGCGCTGCGAGGATGCCGTGGCGCGACGGCGCTTCCTGGTCTTCGTGCATGGCCCCGTGGCCGACGTGCTGCGCGCCCGCGAGCTGGTCGCCGGAATCGCGCTTGCTGGCGTGCAAGTGGCCTGAGTTGCAACCGGCGAGTCGGCGGCCGCGACCCGTCCAGATCGGGAGGTGGACATGCGGGCCATGGTTCTCGAACAGCCCGGCGCGGCGCTGGTGGAGCGCGAGCGGCCCGAACCGTCGCCCCAGGGCGGCGAGGTCCGGCTGCGGGTGCTGGCGTGCGCGGTCTGTCGCACGGACTTGCACGTGGTCGACGGCGACCTGCCGTGGCGCGGTCCGGTCGTGCCCGGGCACGAGATCGTCGGCGTCGTCGAAGCGCCGGGGTCGGGCGTGCGATGGCCGGCGGTCGGGCAGCGTGTCGGCGTTCCCTGGCTGGGCGGTACTTGCGGCCACTGCGCCTTCTGCCGGCGCGACAAGGAGAACCTGTGCGACACGCCGCAGTTCACGGGCTACACCCGCGACGGCGGATTCGCGACGCACGTCCTGGCGAACGCCGCGTTCTGCGTCGAGCTGCCCGCGGCAGGGGCAGGCGCGCTCGACGACGTGCACCTGGCGCCGCTGCTGTGCGCCGGCCTGATCGGCTGGCGCTCGCTGAAGGCCGCGGGCGACGACGTGCGCGACCTGGGCTTGTACGGCTTCGGCGCCGCGGCCCACCTGATCGCCCAGGTGGCGGTTCGTCGCGGCATGCGCGTGCACGCCTTCACCCGGCGCGGCGACAGCGCGGCCCAGCAGCTCGCGCGACGGCTCGGCGCCTGCTGGGCCGGCGCGTCCGACGAACGGCCGCCCGCGGAACTCGATGCCGCCATCCTCTTCGCGCCGGCCGGCGAGCTGGTGCCGCGCGCGCTGGCGGCCGTGCGCAAGGGCGGGCGCGTCGTCTGCGGCGGCATCCACATGAGCGACATCCCGTCCTTTCCCTACGAGCGCCTGTGGGGCGAGCGGACGATCACCTCGGTGGCGAACCTCACGCGCCACGACGCGCGCGAGTTCATGAACGCGGTGGCGGGCATGCCGCTGGACGTCACGGCGACCCCGTACCCGCTGGCACGCGCCAACCAGGCGCTGGCGGACCTGCGCGAAGGGCGGCTCGTCGGCGCGGCGGTGCTCGTTCCCTGAGAACGGCCAGCTGCGTTGCGGGGCCGCAAGGCCCGGTCGACGCTGCTGCGACATGCTGGTCGGCGCGCCCTCAGCATGGAGAAGCCATGGATCAGCCCGCCGCGTCCCGTTCCGCCGAAGCCTTCTGGGAGCAGCCGCTCGCGCAGTGCATCGCCGAACTCGCATGCGGCATCGACGGCCTGTCGTCGACCGACGCCGACGGCCGCCTCGCCCGCGTCGGCCCGAACGTGCTGGGGGAGTCCGGGCGCCTGCCGGCCTGGCTGGACTTCCTCGCGCACCTGCGCAGCCCGCTCGTGCTGCTGTTGCTGGCCGCCTGCATCGCGTCGGCGCTGGTCGGCGACGCCACCAGCGCCGCCGTCATCGCCGTCATCGTGCTGGGCAGCGTCACGCTCGACTTCGTCCAGGAACGGCGCGCGGGCGACGCGGCCCGCCGGCT
>DASQCX010000767.1:0-3182 GCA_035634455.1 Burkholderiaceae bacterium | reverse complement strand
TTCGGCAACGAGCGCCACCAGTACTACGAGACGATCTCCGGCGGCTCCGGCGCCGGCGCGCTGATCGACGAACGCGGCGCGGTCGTGGGCGGCTTCCCCGGCACCAGCGTCGTGCAGACCCACATGACCAACTCGCGCCTGACCGACCCCGAGGTGCTGGAATTCCGCTTCCCGGTGCGCGTCGACAGCTATGAGATCCGCCCCGGTTCCGGCGGTGCCGGCAAGTGGCGCGGCGGCGACGGCGGCACGCGCCGCATCCGCTTCCTGGAGGAGATGACCGCCTCCATCCTCAGCAACGGCCGCCACCACGGCGCGTTCGGGATGGGCGGCGGCGTGGCGGGCGAGGTCGGCCGCAACTCGGTCGTGCGCGCCGACGGTCGCGTCGAGCACCTCGACCACATCGGCTCGGCGCAGATGCGGCCGGGCGACGTGTTCGTGGTCGAGACGCCGGGAGGCGGCGGGTTCGGCTCCGCGGACTGACGCCGGAACACGGCTTGCCGTGACGGTCTGCGCGAGCCAGGTGGCTCGCGCATCGATCTATTCCGGATATGCATGACCCTCGCGGGCCCGCCGGTTACGACGGAATTACACTGTCGACTCGATGCTTTCCCGGTACTTTTCAGGGATAACCCGCGTTTTCTGCGAGTTCCTCGGTGTAACTCCCGTTCGCCCCGGCGCGGCGCGCGGGTACGGTGCGAGTCGGCATCGCGAGATTGGGCGAGCCCCGCGTCACGGCAGCGGCCGTGGCAGCGAGGTTCGCCCAATCTTGTCTTTGAACCTCGTGATTGGAGTCTCCTCATGAACCGTCCCGCCATGGAAGGGCTGCGCCTGAACGTGCCCGCTTACGTCAAGCATGACCGCCTGGTCTCCTGGGTCGCCGAGATCGCGGCGCTCACGCAGGCCGCCGATGTCCACTGGTGCGACGGCAGCCAGGCCGAGTACGACCGCCTGTGCGAGCAGCTCGTCTCGTCCGGCACCTTCAAGCGCCTGAACCCGGCCAGGCGCGCCAACAGCTACCTCGCGTGCAGCGACCCGTCCGACGTCGCCCGCGTGGAGGACCGCACCTTCATCTGCAGCGAGAACAAGGAAATGGCCGGCCCGACCAACAACTGGGAATCGCCGGAGAAGATGCGCGCCCTGCTGCAGCACGGGCAGGCCGACGGCACGCCCGCGCTGTTCGCCGGCTCGATGCGCGGCCGCACGATGTACGTGGTGCCGTTCTCGATGGGCCCGCTGGGCTCGCCGATCTCGCACATCGGCGTCGAGCTGTCCGACAGCCCGTACGTGGCCGTCAACATGCGCCTGATGACCCGCATGGGCCGCGGCGCGCTGGACGTGCTGGGCGCCGACGGCGACTTCGTACCCTGCGTGCACACGGTCGGCGCGCCGCTGGAGCCGGGTCGCAAGGACGTCACCTGGCCCTGCAACAAGACCAAGTACATCGTCCACTACCCCGAGACGCGCGAGATCTGGAGCTACGGCTCGGGCTACGGCGGCAACGCGCTGCTGGGCAAGAAGTGCTTCGCGCTGCGCATCGCCTCCAACATGGGCCGCGACGAGGGCTGGCTGGCCGAGCACATGCTGATCCTGGGCGTGACCGACCCGCAGGGCGTCAAGCGCCACATCGCGGCGGCCTTCCCGAGCGCCTGCGGCAAGACCAACTTCGCGATGCTGATCCCGCCGGCGGGCATGCCCGGCTGGAAGGTCACGACCATCGGCGACGACATCGCCTGGATCAAACCGAGCGCCGACGGCCGCCTGATGGCCATCAACCCGGAAGCCGGCTACTTCGGCGTCGCCCCGGGCACCAACCAGCAGACCAACCCGAACTGCATGGCCAGCCTCACGCGCGACGTCATCTTCACTAACGTCGCGCTGACCGACGACGGCGACGTCTGGTGGGAAGGCATGGGCGAGGCGCCCGCGCACTGCATCGACTGGCAGGGCAAGGACTGGACGCCGGCCATCGCCAAGGAGACCGGCGCCAAGGCCGCGCACCCGAACGCCCGCTTCACCGTCGCCGCCACCAACAACCCGGCGCTGGACCCGGCCTGGGACGATCCGAAGGGCGTGGCGATCGACGCCTTCATCTTCGGCGGCCGCCGCTCCACCACCGTGCCGCTGGTGACCGAGGCGCGCGACTGGGTCGAGGGCGTCTACATGGCCGCGACCATGGGCTCCGAGACCACGGCCGCCGCCGTCGGCCAGCAGGGCGTCGTGCGCCGCGACCCGTTCGCGATGCTGCCGTTCACCGGCTACAACATGAGCGACTACTTCCAGCACTGGCTCAACGTCGGCGCGAAGCTGCAAGGCCTGGGCGCCAGGCTGCCGGCCATCTTCTGCGTGAACTGGTTCCGCAAGGGCGCGGACGGCAAGTTCGTGTGGCCGGGCTACGGCGAGAACATGCGCGTGATGGAGTGGATGCTGGGCCGCATCGACGGCAAGGCGCAGGGCCAGGCGCACGTCTTCGGCACCAGCCCGCGCTACGAGGACCTGAGCTGGAACGGCCTGGACTTCACGCGCGCCCAGTTCGACAGCGTCATCGGCATCGACAAGGCCGCCTGGCAGCAGGAGCTCAAGATGCACGACGAGCTGTTCACGACGCTCGCGTACCACCTGCCGCAGGAGCTGCAGGCCACCAAGGGCCGCATCGCGGCGGCGCTCGGCTGAGCGCCTCCTTCGCGTCCCGCTCGATGGCCGCCTCCGGGCGGCCTTCTTGTTTCGACGCCTGTATGCTGGCGCCACGATGCGCCTGCAGATCCTGTCCGACCTCCACCTCGAAACCGAGACCTTCGAGGCCCAGCCCGCGCCCGGCGCGGAGCTGCTGATCCTGGCGGGCGACATCGACCGCGACTGGGAAGGCCTGCACCGCTTCGCGTCGTGGCCGGTGCCGGTGCTGTTCGTCGCCGGCAACCACGAGTTCGACAACCGCGACGTCGACCAGGCCGCGATCGACCTGCGCGCGTTCTGCGACTCGCTGGGCCTGCGCATGCTCCACCGCGACACGGCCGTCATCGCCGACGACCGCGGCCGCCGCATCCGCTTCTGCGGCACCGTGCGCTGGAGCGACTTCGACCTGTTCGGTGCCACCGGCCGCGAGAAGGCCCTGCGCGCCGGCTCGTACTTCCAGCGCGTGATGAACGCGACACGCCACGGCCAGCCGTTCGATGCCGAGGCGGTTC
>DASQCX010000766.1:0-1537 GCA_035634455.1 Burkholderiaceae bacterium | reverse complement strand
TCGCTGGCGCTCTTCGGCGTGCGCGCCATCGCCAACCTGGGCCTGTCGTGCGCGTACGGCATCGGCAGCGCCGTGCTGCTCGAGATGACCTTCATCCCCGCGCTGCGCGCCGTGCTGCCGGCTCCCCGGCACGCGCCGACGGAGGGCGGCTGGACGGCGCGCGTGCTCGCCTCGCTCCAGCGCGCCGTGCTGCGGCGGAACGGCCGCGCGGTCCTGATCGGCACGGCCGTCGTGCTCGCGCTCTCCGCCGTCGGCGTGCTGCGCATCCGCACCTTCGGCCCGACGCGCGAGTACATGCCGCGCGACAGCCTGGCGCGCCGCTCCCTCGAGGCGCTCGAGCAGCACTTTCCGGGGACGGTGACCTTGACCGTGCTGTACGACGGGCCGCCGGAGAGCACGAAGTCGCTTCCGGTGCTGCGGCACATGGCGGCGCTCCAGGAGGAGATGGCGCGCGACCCGCTGGTGGTGCGCACTGCGTCGGAGGTCGACCTGGTGAAGGAGCTCAACAAGACCTTCGCCAGCGACGACCCGCACCCCTACCGGCTGCCCGACGACCAGGAGATGGTGTCGCAGCTCCTCTTCCTCGGCGATTCGCCCGCGTTCGAGCGCTTCGTCGATCGCTCGCAGTCACGCGCGGTGGTCACCGCCTACCTGCGCACCGACGACTCGGCCCTCGTCGGGCCGCTGGTGCGCCACCTGCAGCAGTGGGTCGACGCCAATCCGGCGCCCGACGGCGAGCGCGTGCTCATCGCCGGCGGCGCCGGTCCGACGGTTCTGGCGGTGCAAGAGCACACCACCTACGGCAAGCTGCTCAACATGCTCGTGGTGCTGACGGTGATCTACCTGGTGTCGTCGCTGATCATGCGCTCGCCGGCGGCGGGCCTGTACGTGGTGACGCCGATCGTCGTCGCCATGATCGTGCTCTTCGGCGGGCTCGGCTGGACCGGCGTGCGCCTCGACATGGGATCGGCGTCGATCATCGCCATGGCGGCGGGCGTCGGCGCCGACTACGCGATCTACTTCCTCTACCGCCTGCGCGAGGAGCACCATCGCCTCGGTGACGACGCGCAGGCCGTGGGCGTCGCGCTCCAGACCTCCGGCCGCGCGGTGCTGTTCGTGGCCTCGAGCATCGCGGCGGGGTTCGGCTGCATGGCCTGGTCGCAGTACCTCGGCATGCGTCTGTTCGGCACCCTCATGCCCGCCGCCATGGTGGTGTCCTGCCTGGCGGCGCTGAGCATCATGCCCGTGCTCGTCCTGCGCTTCCGGCCGCGGTTCATCTTCGCTGAGGAGCCGGAGCCCGAGGCCGCGCTGGGCGTCGCGGCTCCCTGACCGGCCGATTGCCTTCGCGCGCCGTCCCGGCCTAGGGTCGCCAGCGGGAGGTGACCGATGGCACGACGATGGGTCGCGTTTCTGGTGATGCTGGCCGCCGTCGTCGGGACGCGCACCGCGCCCGCCGACGAGACCTGCATGTCTCCCTACCTGCCGAAGATCACCGGGCAGGAGGACTACGTCTACGTCTGGACGCTCGGCGTCGACG
>DASQCX010000765.1:0-2429 GCA_035634455.1 Burkholderiaceae bacterium | reverse complement strand
CTTGGAGTGCAGCACTGGAGTCCTTCCAGGCGGTGGGGACTTGCGGTCGCCACCAGCTACTTCTGCCCGGCAGAGGAACAGAGCCAGAAATTATAGCGTACCCGGATCCAGGTTGGCCAGGAACTTCTCGTCGGCCTTCGTCAGCCGGCCGGCGGCCCGGGCAGCGGAGATCAGGTCGGGGCGACGGCGGGCGGTCAGGGCGAGCGACTGCTCGCGGCGCCAGCGCGCGATGTCCTTGTGGTGGCCCGACAGCAGCACCGGCGGCACCGGCAGCTCGCCCTCGGGCGTGGCCAGGATCTCGGGGCGGCTGTAGTGCGGGCAGTCCAGCAGGCCCTGCTCGAAGCTGTCCTGCAGGTGCGACTGCTCGTCGCCCAGCACGCCCGGCATCAGGCGGGCGACGGCATCCAGCAGCGTCAGCGCCGGGATCTCGCCGCCCGACAGCACGAAGTCGCCCAGGCTCAGCTCGACGTCGACATGGCGGTCGACGACGCGCTGGTCGATGCCCTCGTAGCGGCCGCACAGCAGCGTCGCGCCGGGGCCGCCGGCCCACTCGCGCACCAGCGCCTGGTCGATGCGGCGCCCCGTGGGCGTGAACAGCACGACCGGCCCGGCGAGCGCGCCCGCCTCCGCGCGCGCGCTCGCGACGGCCGCCAGCGCACGCTCCAGCGGCTCGGCCAGCATGACCATGCCGGGGCCGCCGCCGAACGGGCGGTCGTCGACGCGGCGGTAGGTTCCCTCGGCGTGGTCACGCAGGTTCCACAGCTTCACGTCGACCTGGCCCGACTCGTAGGCGCGGCGCGTGATGCCCTGCGTCAGGAAGGGCGCGAACAGGTCGGGGAACAGCGTGACGACGTCGAAGCGCATGCGGGCTCCGGGAACCGGCGCGACGCGGTCAGAAGTCGAGGCCCCAGTCCACCAGGATGCGGCGGCCGGGCATGTCGACCGAGTCGACGTAGGCTTCGACGAAGGGGATCAGGCGCTCGTCGGCGGCCGGGTCGGCCGGCCGGACGCGCAGCACACAGTGCGGGCCGGTGTCGATCAGGCCGACGACCTCGCCGAGCGCGGCCTGCTCGCGGTTGACCACGGCCAGGCCGATCAGGTCGACCCAGTAGAACTCGCCGTCGTCGGTCTTGGGGAAGGTGGCGCGCGAGACGAACACGCGCACGCCCTTCATCGCCTCGGCGGCGTCGCGGTCGGGGATCTCGGGCGCGGTGCAGACGATCGCGTCGCCCTGGTCGCGCACGCCCTTGACGTGCAGCGCGACGGGCAGCGGCGCGGCGAGCGCGGCCTTCTGGGCGGGGGTCTTGGCGACGGCGGACCTGAGCACGTTGGCCGGGGCGGCGGCCGCGGACGGCTTCGCACTCTCGGCCGGCTTCAGGAACCAGCGCTTCGCGGAAATCAGGGCCTGGGGGTCGGCGGCGAAGGGCAGCACCTTGATGCCGCCCTTGATGCCCCAGGCGCCGAGGACGCGACCGACTTCGATCGCATCTTCGGGCCAGGAAAGGTCTTCTTGCGGAGCGGCTGCGGTCATTGCGAGACGACGCGGTCAGCCGCGCAGCGAAGAAGACAAGCCGTCATCAGGCGGCGACGGGGGCGCCGGCGACCTTCTTGGCGGCGGTGTCGAGCAGGCGCTGGACGGTCGGCGAAGCTTGCGCGCCGACACCCTTCCAGTACGTGACGCGATCGAACGCGACGCGCAGCGGCTCTTCCTGGCCGGCGGCCATCGGGTTGTAGAAGCCCACGCGCTCGAGGTAGCGACCGTCGCGGCGCTCGCGCGAGTCGGCGACGACGATGTTGTAGAACGGGCGCTTCTTGGCGCCGCCGCGGGCAAGTCGAATGACGACCATGATGAATTCCTGAATGTTTGGTGTGTTTTGCCGCGCCAGGGAGACACGCAAGGGCAGGCCAAACGTTGTTGCCTTTGCCGGCCTGGGCCGGCATCGACGCTACGATCCGACGCCGTTAGATACGCCGGTGCATCGCTTCCCCGCCTGGGACGGGAACGGAGCCGGGGCGCCAGCCCCCGCGGAGGGTCAGTCCGCAAGCTCCCGGCAAGGCACCAGCCAACGCCGAAAACCCAGCATTATAAACTGATCGCCATGGATATTGACAACCCGCCCACCCTGCTGCTGCGCGACAGCACGCCCGCCGACGTCGCCGCCTGCGCCGCGATCTACCGCGAGGCCGTACGCAACGGCACCGGCACCTTCGAGCTGGACGAACCCGACGACGCCGAGATGGGCAAGCGCCGCGACGCGATCCTGGCCCAGGGCCTGCCCTGGCTGGTGGCCGAACGCGGCGGCCGGGTACTGGGCTACGCCTACGCCAACCAGTTCCGGCCGCGCCGCGCCTACCGCTTCTGCGTCGAGGACTCGATCTACCTGGATCCCGCCGCGCGCGGCCAGGGCGTCGGCAAGCTGCTGCTGGCC
>DASQCX010000764.1:0-2371 GCA_035634455.1 Burkholderiaceae bacterium | reverse complement strand
CGTGATCAGGAAACTCCCGGCCGCACCGGCCAGCCCTGCCGCGACGAACGCGGCGAGCAGCTTGCGCCATTCCCGCAGGAGGGGCGCGAAGTTCAAGCCCAGGTCGCCGTCGTCTTCATCGCCGCTGAAGTTCTGCACGTTGTCGTCGATCGCCATGTCAGAGCCCCAGCGTCTTGATGCCGGCCAGGCCCAGTCCGAACTGGTAGAGGATCTGCGTCCAGTCCTTCGCGTCCTGCACGAAGGTCGACTTGTTGGTCTGCTCCGGCACGAAGATGGTGTCGCCCGCCTGCACGACGGCGTCGCCGAAGCCGCCGTTGCTGCGCCAGAACGACGCGCCCTGGCGCGCGCTGACGACGGAGCCGTTGGCGCGCAGCATGAAGATGCTGTCCTTGTCGGCGCCGCGCGTCGGGCCGCCGGCGAGCGAGAGGTACTGGTCGGTCGTGTGGCCGGGCTCGTAGACGAAGCTGCCCGTGGTGAACACGCTGCCGAAGATGCCGACCGAGGAGCCGCGGGCGGGGATGTTGACCGTGTCGCCGTCCTCGAGCGGCAGATCCGGCAGTTCCTTCGCGTCGGGCGGGAGCTGGAGCACGACCCGTCCGGTGGGACGCACCTGGCGCAGGCGATCCAGCAGGCGGGCGTTGGCGGCCGCCGTCGCGCTCTGCGAGGCGAGTTCCTCGCTCGACGTCACGCGCTGGCTGGCCTGGTTCTTCGACATGTCCGTCTCGAGGTCGCGCAGCGCGCGCTCGTAGTTGATCTGCTGCTGCTTGCGCACGCTCTCGCGCGAGAACTCGGTGCCGTACGGGTAGGCGGCGCTGGTCATGCCGCCCGCCGCGCGCAGCGCGTCCGAGATGCGGCTGCCCGCGGGCAGGATGTAGTCGCCCGGATGCGCGACCTCGCCTTCGACGCGCACGTGCTCGTTCTGCACTTCCTGCGGCAGCGCTGCCGCGATCACGCTGAAGGCCTGCACGATGTCGCCCGACGCGAGCGCGTCCTGCAGGTGCGCCGGAAGCGCGAGTTCGACGACGCGGCCGCTGTTGCGGTCGGCGAGGCGTTCGAGCGAGACGCGCGAGCGGTCGCCGACGGCGTTGAACCCGCCCGCCATGGCCATCACGTCGGCCAGGGTCTCGCCGGCCTTGAGTTCGTAGATCGCCTGCTGGTTCACGCTGCCCAGGACGGCGACCTGCGGGCCGACCGGGCCGATGAAGATGACGTCGTCCGGCTGCACCAGCGCGTCGGTGTCGCGGTTGCCCTTGAGCAGCAGGTCGTAGAGATCGAACACGGCGATCTCGCGGCCGCCGCGCCGCAGGTGGATGTCGCGGAAGCTGCCCGAAGCGGAAGGGCCGCCGGCGCGCATGATCGTGTGCAGGATCGACGACATTCCGCTGACCGTCACGCTGCCGGGACGCAGCACGTAGCCGCCAACGAAGACGCGGATGGCACGCACCTGGCCGAGCGTCGTCGCGACCTGGAAGTTCTTGAAGGTGCGGCCGACACGGCGGCTGATCGCCGCGTCGAGGTCGGCGCTGCGCAGGCCCGCCACCTGGATCGCGCCGACGCGCGGCACGGTGATGTTGCCGTCGCGCCCGACGGTCAGCCGCAGGTCGGCGTCCACCGTGCCCCAGAGGGTCAGCCTAAGCTCGTCGCCGGGGCGGACGACGTAGTCGCCGGGGATCGCGGGCAGCGGGTCCTGGCTGACGTACGAAGAGTCGTCCGTCACGAGGTTGGCCCCGAAACGGCGGATCGGCGTGGCGGCGGACGCGGAGGGCGCGCGGGTGCCGCTGTTGCCGGCGCCGCCGCTGCTGCTGCGCGTGCCGTCGGTGGCGTCGCGGTCGGTGCCCTGGGGCTGGCCCAGTTCGAGCTCGACGTCCTGCGTGCGGCCCTGGCTCTGCATCTCGATCGCGCGCTTCTGCACGTAGCGCTCGAATTCGCTGGGCTGGTAGGGCGTCTTGCGGTAGTACGGATTGCGGGGCTCGGGCTGGTCGCCCTGGCTGCTGGTGCCGCGCGCGTTGCCGGTCTGCCGCAGGCGCGTCGTCGAGCCGGATGCCTGTCCCGACGAGTCGGTGCCGGCGCTGCTGCCCGTGTCCGCGTTGACGTCGCCGATGTCGGTGCTCGACTGCGACGTCAGGTCGTTGCTCGTGTTGCCGCTGAACTGGGCGTGGGCGGCGGAGGGCGCGAAACCGCAGGCGAGGGCGAGCAGCAGGGTACCGGCGGAAAGCAGCGCGGCGCGACCTGGCAGGGTTGCCGGCGACGCCGGGGAACGTTGGATCGGCATTGATTTGGTTCGCGGTGGTCGACCCGCGCCGCTTCGTGGGCAGGGGTCGTGGCGTGCGGATCGCCAGGGTCGGGGAGGCCGGATTCTAGCCGCTCGTCC
>DASQCX010000763.1:0-2269 GCA_035634455.1 Burkholderiaceae bacterium | reverse complement strand
GGCCTGCACGCGAAGCGCTGGCGCCGCGAGGACGCGCGCGCCTACCTGCTCGCGCACACGGCGCTCAGCGAGCACGAGGTCGCCACCGAGATCGACCGCTACATCAGCTGGCCCGGGCAGGCGCTGTCGTACAAGATCGGCGAAATCACGATCCGCGAGCTGCGCGCGCGGGCCGAACGGCAGCTCGGCGCGCGCTTCGACCTGCGTGCATTCCATGACGCCGTGCTGGCGCTGGGTTCGGTACCCTTGGGCCTTCTCGAGGAGCGCGTCGTCGCGTGGATCGCGGCGCGCCTCGCTTCGTGACCCATCCTCCGAGGAATCCCGTGTCCCTTCGCTTCCGACTTCTTCGCACGGCCGCCGGCGTGCTCGCGGGCGCCGCGTGCGCGCTCGCGCAGGCGCAGGCGCAGGCCTCCGCGCCCGCGGGCGCGAGCGCCGCATCCGCGCCGCGCGTGCGCACGACGGCCGACATCGTCAACGAGGCACCGCCCGGCGCCTGGCGCCGGCCCGACCCGAACGACGTGCTCGCGATGACGCTGCCGTCGGGCGTCGTCTGGATCGAGCTCGCGCCGCGCTTCGCGCCGAAGCACGCCGACAACATCCGCAAGCTGGTCGCGCAGCACTACTTCGACGGCCTGGCGGTGATCCGCGTGCAGGACAACTTCGTCGCGCAATGGGGCGACCCGGCGGCCAACGGACGACGCATCCAGGCTGCGCCCGCTCGGCGCCGCGGCGGCGACGCTGGAACCCGAGTTCGCCATCAGCGACCGCGGCCTGAAGATCACGAAGCTGAAGGATCGCGACGTCTGGGCGCCGGTCACCGGCTTCGTCGACGGCTTCCCCGTGGCGGCCGACCCGAAGACGCACCGCGCCTGGATCGCGCACTGCTACGGCACGATAGGCGCGGGCCGCGGCAACACGGTCGACAGCGGCAACGGCGCGGAGCTGTACGCGGTGATCGGCCAGTCGCCGCGCGGGCTGGACCTCAACATCGCGCCCGTGGCCCGCGTGCTGCAGGGCATGGAGCTGCTGTCCGCGCTGCCGCGCGGCGGCGCCAACATGGGCTTCTACGACAAGCCCGAGCAGGACGTGCGCATCGCGCGGATCGAGCGCCTGGCCGACATGCCCGAGGCCACGCGGCCCGACATCCGCGTCTTCCGCACCGACACCCCGGAATGGAACGCGATGATCGAGTCGCGCCGCAACCGCCAGGATGCCTGGTACGTGCACAAGGCCGGCGCGATCGACCTGTGCAACATCACGGTGCCGGTGCGGATCACGGCCAAGGCCGCGGCGAACTGACGCGGCGTCAGCGGCCCGCGGCCAGGCCGTGCGCGGCCGTCCAGGCGGCGGCCAGCACGAGCAGCAACCCCACGGCGTGGCCCAGCCGGCGCTGCGCGCCCGGATTGCGCACGAGCCACGCGCGCGTGCCCGCGGCCGCCAGCGCGATGCCGCCGTAGACCGCTGCCTGCGTGAACGAGGTGATGGCGGCCATGGCCAGCGCCTGCGTCGCGATCGGCCCGGCGTCGGCGCGCAGGAACTGCGGGAAGACGGCCAGCGTGAACACGTAGGCCTTGGGGTTGAGAAGGCAGGTGGCCAGTGCGCGGCCGAACGTCGCGGCGGCAGGGCGCGGCGAGGTCGCGGCCTCGCCAAGCGCCGTGGCGCCGCGCAGCAGCGACAGCCCGATCCACGCGATGTAGAGCGCCCCGGCGACCAGCAGCGCCTCGAACAGTCCGGGCGCCGCCTGGAGCAGCAGGCCGATGCCGACGGCGCCCAGCAGCAGGTGCAGCCAGCCGCCGGCCACCATGCCGCCGACGGCCGCCAGCCCGGCGCGGCGCCCGCCGGCGAGCGCGCTGGCGAGCACGAAGGCCATGTCCATGCCGGGCAGGACGATGATGCCGGTGACGAGGACGAAGTACAGCCACAGGGAACTGGCGTGGGCGGAGGCATGCATGGCGAGGGTCTGGTGGATTGACGATGTCGTCATGATCCCGCCAGAAATCTGCCAAGGAATGGCACGATTTTCGTGAAATCGCCGCGCCAATGAAATAGGCTATTCGGCGATCTGCGGGGAAGTCGATTGCCTGCGGCGCTGGGCGCTTCGCTGGAGGCGAAGCGCGGGGGCCGGGGCGGCGCTCGGAGACCTCGCGTCGCGGGGCGGGTGGGGGTTCCTGTTGCGCTCATGCGTCCGCGGTCGGCTACGGCCTGCGGCCTTCGCGCGACTGCGCTGCGGTGCTCGGCGCCCAGGGCTTCGTCGCCAGGTCGTCGGCGT